>JBFHWR010000123.1:0-10557 GCA_041599395.1 Gemmatimonadales bacterium
GCCCCACCCAACCACAACCTGTCCGTGAATCAGCCGGTCATCGAGCCGCACGAGATCGAGCGTCATGTCTCAACCACACGGATCGCGCGGCACCCCGTGTTCGCCGCGCGTTCGGCGGCTTCCGCGGGCGTCACATCACGATGGTAGACGAAGTCTATCAGCATCGGGAGGTTCACGCCCACCACGACGGCAACAGCGTCGCGCCCCTTGCACTCGAGGAGCGACGCCTGGAGACAGCTCCCGCCCGGCATATCGACAAACACAACCGCCGGCTGCGCCGCAACGGCTTCCGACACAGCCCGGCAGAGATTCTCCCGATCCATCCCCCGGTTGCTCACCGAGACGAACGCGTCGCGCTCGCCGGTGATCACACCAACGGCTTCCGCAAGCGCTTCCGCCATCCCGGCATGCGAGACGATCACCCCTCGCAATGCCTCACTCATAGTCCTCCGAGAGATATTCCCTGAGCTCCCGCTGTTTTGCCATCTGCGTCATCAGCCGCTCGTTGAAGACGGTCGCCACGTCGACGCCACTGTAACGCAGCAGGTGATTCATCGCCACGACCTCGGACACCACGGTGATGTTTTTGCCTGGGTTCAGCCGGATCGTGACTTTCGGAAGTGACACGCCGAGTATCTCCGTCACTTGCTGCTCCAACCCGGTGCGGTCGACCTCGGCCCCGCTGCCCCACTCCTCCAGTTCCACCACCACCTCGATGCGTTTCTGCTGCCGCACCGATCGCACGCCGAAGATGGCGGACACGTCCACCAAGCCGACACCGCGAATCTCCATGAGACGGTGGGACAGCGCCGTGGCACGCCCGATCAAGACGTCGTTCCCTTGGCGCGTCACGTTGACGACGTCATCCGCGACGAGTCGATGCCCACGCTCCACCAAGTCCAACACGCACTCGCTCTTTCCGATGCCGGAGCGTCCGACAAACAGCAGACCGACGCCATAGACGTCGGCCAACGAGCCGTGCACCGCCGTGCCGGGCGCGAACATCTCCGAGAGATACGGCGTGATGCGCCGATAGAACTCGGCGGTGGTGAGCTGGGACCTGAGGACCGGGATGTTGCGTTCCTTGGCGAGCCGGACGAGGTCTCGCGGGACGGTCTGACCCTTCGTCACGAAGACGCACGGAAGATCGTAGCTCATGAACTGATCGAGGACGTTGCGCCGTTTTTCCGCGGGCAGCGATTTGAGATAGGCAATCTCGGTTTCGCCCAGCGCGTGCAGGCGTTCGCTCGCGAACCGTTTCGTGAACCCCGCCAGCACGAGACCCGGGCTCGAGACTTCCGGTACGGGGATGGTCTTGTCGAATCCCACGTCCCCCGTGAGCGACTCGAGCTGAAGCGTCTCTTGCTTGCGCTCGACCAGCTTGCGAACGGTCAGCGGCTCAACCGCCATCGGACCGACGCCCGCCTGCACGCACGCGCGTTTCACTTTCTCTGGTCAGTTGCTTCTTCACCTTTGCGACGGCCCCATCGAGCGCCGTCAAAAAATCGACGGCCTCCGCGCTCGCGATCTTGACCCTGCCCATCGCCTGCGTGAGGCGCAACTCGACGATGCGGCTGCCATGATCCGCGTCGAACACCACCTCTGCGCTGACCGGTCGGTGCGCGAGTTTCTCGAGCTTCAACATGTGCTGCTCCGCGCGCTCCTTCAGCTCGTCCGGTACCTCACAGTGCCGAGCCGAAACTATGACTTGCATGCCGTGGTTACTCCTTCCGATCGATTAGTGGGCTTCGACTGTTTCGTGCAGCTGCGCTTCCGTTTCGCGGGCCGCACGATCCCACGAAAGCGTCTCGGCAAACTGCCTCGCGTTGCGGCCCAGTGTTTCCACGAGATCGGGGTGCTGGGCCAACCGGATCAGGGCGGCACTCATAGCCTCGACATCTCCGTGTGGGACCAGCAGGCCGGTCTCGCCGTCCCGCACCGACTCCCGCAAACCCGGAGAGTCCGAGGCAACCGCCGGCGTGCCACACGCGGCCGCCTCCACGTTCGTGATGCCCCATCCCTCCTTGGCCGACGGGAAGACGACCGCCCAGGCCTGTCTCAGCAACTCCCGTTTCCGCTCTTCAGATACAAACCCCAGAAACTCGATCGCCCCCACCAACCCGAGATCCCCGCGCAGGCGGTCCAGTCGCCGCAGATCGTCACCCCTGCCGGCAATTTGGAGACGCACCGTGTGCCCCCGCTCGTGGGCACGCGCAATCGCGCGCAAGATGATTTCGAGACCCTTGTAGCGCTTGAGCCTCCCTACGTAGAGAAACGTGGGCTGCTCGGCTCGCGCCGTCCCCTCGCCGGGCGTCAAGGACGTCGTATCGACTCCTGGATAAATCACACGTATCGCAGACGCCGAGACGCCACGCTTCACGAGATCGTCGCGCGTGCTCTCGCTGATGGCGTGAAAGCTGGCGCGCCGGTAGACGCGGGGAATTGCCCGTTCCGCCAACCACACGACACTCGCGACCGGCAGCGGCGCCTCGAGAAACGCCGTGGTGCCGAAGAGATGCGGAATGATCACATTCACCGGGAGGCGGGTGAGCGTCGGGAGATACAACGGAAGCTTGTTGATATCCTCTACCACCACGTCATAGCCACGCTCGCCGAGCGCGCGGCGCACCGCTCGCCGTCCCTTGAGCGCGAAGGTGTGCCGCCCGGCCACGCGTCTCACCGGAATGCCCTCCACGGTACACGAGTCCGCGCCGCCAGGAAACCCAGACGTGACCACCATCACCTCGTGACCGCGCGCAACCAAGCGACTGAAGATTTCGAAGAAGTGGACCTCTGCTCCTCCGGCCTGCGGGTTTTCCAGGTCCAACCAATTCACCGCCAGTATTCTCACAGGCGGCCAAGCCGCCGGGCAATGCCGTCTATCACTCCGTTGATGAACGCGGGGGCTTTCGGCCCGGCGAACCAGCGCGCCAAGCGCACGGCCTCATCGATCACCACGCGCGGCGGGACCTCGCCGACGTTGAGTTCATGAAGCGCAATGCGGAGGATATTTCGCTCGACTGTACCGATGCGTTCGAGTCGCCAGTGTTCCGCCACGTCGGCAATCTGCGCATCGATGTCGTCCACCCGAGCCACGATCGCCGCCACCATCGTTTCAACCGTACCCCGCCACCCGTTTGCCCGCGCACACAGCGCGAGCACGTTTGGCGCGACACGTCCGACGTCCGGCCGCCCCTGCAATTCCCACGCGTAGAGAACCTGCAGCGCACGAGCCCGCGCTCTCGTCTCAACCCGAAGCACCGTTCCCAAAAACCTCCAGAGCGCGCACGGTATCGATAGCGGCCTGCGCCGCCTCGGCCCCCTTATTGCCGGCGCTCCCGCCGGCACGGGCCAATGCCTGCTCCAAGTTCTCACAGGTCAGCAGCCCAAACCCCACCGGCGTCCCGAAGCGCCCCGCCGCCGCCCCGATGCCCCTGGTCGCCTCACCGGCAATGTAGTCGAAATGCGGCGTCTCGCCGCGGATCACTGCGCCAAGCGCCACTGCCAAGCGATACCGCTTCGTGGCGAGACCCGACCCCACGGCAACGGGAAGCTCGAACGCACCCGGCACCCACACGACGTCCACGTGGTCGCTGGCGAACCCCGCTTGATGCAGCACGTCCAGCGCGCCCTGGAGGAGCTTCAGGGTCACCGCTTCGTTGAAGCGGGATGCGACAATGAGCGCACGGTCGGGGGGAGCACCGCGCGGCTTCCTGGCTGTGGGCATCCCCTAATGCGAAATGAAATGGCCGAGCTTGTCGCGCTTGACCGCCAAATAGCCTCGATTCTCGAGGGTCGAATCAGCCACGATGGGCACACGCTCGACGATCTCCAACCCGTAGCCGTCCAGACCGACCAGCTTCCGCGGATTATTCGTCAGCACCCGAATCGAGCTGAGGCCCAGGTCGATGAGGATCTGCGCACCGATGCCGTAGTTGCGGAGATCAGGCGCAAACCCGAGTTGGGTGTTGGCCTCCACGGTGTCATGGCCTTGGTCCTGCAACTCGTACGCCTTGAGCTTGTTCAACAACCCAATGCCGCGCCCCTCCTGATCGAGATACACCACCACACCGGCACCCGCTTGGGCGATCATCCGGAGAGCGCTTTGCAGCTGCCAACCGCAGTCACACCGGGCGGACCCAAACACGTCGCCCGTGAGACACTTGGAGTGCATCCGAACGAGCACGTTGGACTCACCCTGAACCGACCCGTACACGAGCGCGATGTGTTCCGCGCGATCGACCTTGTTTTCGTAGCCGATGATCTTGAACTCACCGTACGGCGTGGGAAGCCTCGCCTCGGCAATGCGCCGCACCAGTCGCTCGGTTTGGAGCCGATGGTGAACTAGTTGAGCCACCGTGATGAAGGTGAGCCCTTCTTCGCGGGCGAACACCTCCAGCTGTGGCCGGCGCATCATGGTGCCGTCCTCGGCCATGATTTCGCAGACGACGCCTGCAGGATAGAGTCCCGCCAGGCGCGCCAGGTCTACGCTCGCCTCGGTATGTCCCACCCGTTGCAGGACCCCGCCGGGGTGCGCGCGGAGCGGGAAGACGTGACCCGGCCGCCGCAGGTCCCCGGGAATGGTGGAAGGATCGATTGCCACCTGAATCGTCTTCGCGCGGTCGGCGGCGGAGATCCCGGTCGTGACGCCAAACCGTTTCGCCGCGTCAACGCTCACCGTGAAGGCGGTCTCGTACGATTCACTGTTGTCTTCGGCCATTTGGGAGAGGCCGAGCGCCCCGCATCGGTCTGGGGTCAGCGCCAGGCAAATCAGCCCCCGGCCCCGCTTGGCCATGAAATTGATCATCTCCGGCGTGACGTGCGTGGCCGCGCCAACGAGGTCGCCTTCGCACTCGCGATCCTCGTCGTCGGCCACAACCACGAGCCGCCCCTCACGAATGTCCTGTATCGCTTGTTCGACGGTTCCGAACTTCATTTGCCGTTTCCTTCCGCTCGGCTGCCGGTGCGTTGCTCCAGCAGCTGTCGCACGAACTTCCCAAGCATGTCCCCTTCCACGTGTATGGCGTCGCCGGGTTGCTGCCGGCCAAGCGTCGTGTGATCCCGTGTGAACGGTATCAACGACACCTGTACCGTTCCCGGCTCGGGAATGGCATTCACCGTGAGGCTCACGCCATTCAACGCGATCGAACCGTGGAGCACCGTCACCTCCGCCACCTCGGCCGGGATCGCGACGTCCAGCAGCAGCGCATCGTCCTGCGCATGCACCCGCCGCACCACGCCGACGCCGTCGACGTGGCCCTGAACGAAATGGCCGCCAAACCGGTCGCCCACGGTCATGGCCCGCTCGAGGTTCACCGTATCACTCACCTCGATCCCATCGAATCGGGTCCGTCCGCGCGTCGTCACCACCGCTTCGACACGGAACCAGCCAGGACCACTCGCAACGACCGTGAGACAGGCGCCGTCGACCGCGACACTCTCACCTGGCTCCAATCCCTCCAGGCTCGGGTCGCCGGAATCGACGCGAAAGGCCATGCGGTCGGGGCCCCGATCCACTGCCGTGACGGTGCCGACCGCACTCACGATTCCAGTAAACATAGCTCCCGATCGACCACCAATAAGGTATCGTCTCCCAGGATCTTACGCTCTGTCGGCGTCCAGCGGGAGGAATCCTCGAAACCCGGTCGCCGCCCCTGTCCCACCGCAAAGGGCGAGATCCCGGCCCGAAGCCAAATGGGCGCTTGAATCCAATAGACGCGGTCTACCAGGTCTTGGGCAAGCAGCGCGCGCGCGAGCCCCCCACCGCCCTCCACGAGCAGCGACTGCACGCCGCCGGCCCGCAGGCTGTGAAGCGCGGCTGCGAGCCCATCGGCGACCAGAATGCGTACCCCCGTGCCCCGGAGGGCCTGGTCGGCCGCCCCGGAAGCCTCTGAGCCGACGATCAGCGTCGTCGGTACCTCGTTCGCCGTCCGAACCACCTCGAGATCGGGACGAACGATGCCGGATGTCGTGACCACGATGCGCTCAGGCGGCCGGCGCGGCGTGACTGGTCCCCGAACCGTGAGCAACGGATTGTCAATCTCGGCGGTGTTCCGTCCAACGGCGATCGCATCAAACCCGGCGCGAAGCCAATGCACGTAGTCCGACGCCTCCGCCCCTGAGATCCACTGCGAGCGGCCCGATTCATCGGCCAGGTACCCGTCGAGCGACGTGGCCACCTTGAGTGCGACGAACGGGCGCGCACTCCGCGTGTGCGCGAAGAGGAATGGAGCGTTCAGTGCGGCGGCCCGCGCGGCGTGCAGTCCTTCCTCCACGTCGACCCCGTGCTGGCGGAGGACGTTGGCCCCACCTCCAGCAGCCCGGTGGGGATCGCGGATGCCGTACACCACACGGGAAATCCCGGCTTCGACCAACGCATCGACACAGGGGGGCGTCTTGTCCTGATGCGCGCATGGCTCGAGGGTGACGACGCAGGTGGCGCCATGCGGATCCTCACACGCGGCGAGCGCCACGATTTCGGCGTGGGGACCGCCGTATTCGGCATGGTACCCCTCGGCAATAATCTGGTCGCCTCGGCAGAGGACTGCACCGACGAGAGGATTGGGCGCGACCCGCCCCCAACCCCCGAGGGCGATACTGAGCGCTCGCTCCATGGCGCGCCGTTCGGTCATGGACTCGACCTCACCGGTAACTGACGCCATCGCTCGCATTAGCCGAGCCGAACACCGGGCTCACTCGCGATCTCCCCGATCACCCACGTGCGAACCCCCTCTGTTTCCGCCGTTGCACACACCGCCTCGGCATCATCCGCGGGTACCACGCCAATCATGCCGATTCCCATGTTGAAGACGCGGTACATCTCATCCTCGCTCACGTTGCCGCCGCGCTCCAATACCTCAAACAGCGGCGGCACCGGCCACGACGACCGTTCGACCCGAGCGCCCAGACCTTCCGGGAGCGATCTGCCGAGGTTGCCGGGAATTCCGCCGCCGGTGATGTGCGCAAGCGCGTGCAGCCGTTCCAAGTTCGGGGCGACGGAGCGCCAATAGCTTCGGTGAACAGTGAGGAGCGCGTCGCCCACCGTGCGGTCGAGGTCGGGAATGGTGGCATCCAGCGAGAGGCCGAGGTCGTCAAACAGGATCCTGCGCGCCAGCGTATAGCCGTTCGTGTGCAGACCCGACGACTCGTATCCGATGAGCACGTCGCCTACCCGGACACGGTTGCCTGGTAGGTGCTTCGACGCATCGACCAGGCCGACGATCGTGCCAACCAAGTCGTAGTGGTGTGCGTCGTACAGTTCGGCGAGCTGTGCCGTTTCACCCCCGACGAGCGCCATGTCGTGCGCGCGACACGCGCGAGCCACTCCTTCCACAATCGAGGCAATCACGTCGGTCTCGAGTGCGGAGCCCCCGATGTAATCCAGGAAGGCCAACGGCCGGGCGCCGTGCACCAGCACGTCGTTGACACAGTGGTTTACGAGATCTTCTCCCACCGTGTCGTGCCGTCCGGCCCGAACGGCGACAAGGACCTTGGTCCCCACGCCGTCGGTGCTCAGCACGATCGCCGGGTGATCCACGTCGGCGGGGATGCGCACCACGCCGCCAAAAGCGCCAAACGCGCTCAACACGTGCGTGGTGGCGGTTGAGCTCACGGCGCGCCGGATACGCTGTTTCACGCGGTCGGCGGCATCGAGGTCGACGCCGGCAGCCTTATACCGTTGGGCGGAACTCATGTTGCGCATTTCGACGGGATGGTCTCCCACCCCCACAGTCTTCCGTCACTCGGAGACGAGGTCTCGTTCGGGCTCGACGTTGAAGCGAACCAGGTCCGCAAAATCCCGAACCCGTGCCGTCACTTCTCCGTGCCCGATTTCGTCGAACCGTTCGATCGAGAAACGCTCGACCGCGAACGACCCCATCGCGGCGCCATACACCATCGCGCGGCGCATGCCTTGTGCACCGACATCGCTGGTGCGGGCAAGCTGACCCATGAATCCCCCCGCAAACGCGTCGCCCGCACCGGTCGGATCGTACACCTCTTCGAGAGGGAATGCCGGAACGTAGAAGATCCGGTCGTCGTCGACGAGCACCGCGCCATACACCCCCTGCTTGATCACTGCGAGCTTGGGGCCGCGCTCGAGAATCCAGCGGGCCGCGCGGTACACATTCCAATCGCCCGACAGCTCACGAGCTTCCGCGTCGTTCACCATCAAGACATCGATCCGTTTCAACAGCTCGAACAGGACGTCGCGCTTGCTTTGAATCCAATAGTTCATCGTGTCGCACGCGACCAACTTGGGCGTGCGAATCTGGTCCAACACGCTCAATTGCAGTTCGGGATCGATGTTGCCGAGGAACACAAAATCGGCGTTTCTGAATCCTTCCGGGATCCGAGGATCAAAATCCGCAAAGACGCCAAGGCGTGTTTCGAGCGTCTCCCGATCCTGAAGATCGTACGAGTATTTCCCTTTCCAGCGAAAGCTCTCGCCAGGACGCTTCTCCACCCCGGCAAGATCCACGTCCCGTTCGCCAATCCGGTCCAGCGCATCTGGCGGAAAATCTTCGCCGACGACGCCTACCAGCTGGACACTGTGGAGTAACGACGCTGAGCAGGCAAAAAACACCGCGGAGCCGCCGAGCACATCGTCTTTGGATCCAAAAGGGGTCTCGACGGAATCGAGAGCGATGCTTCCTACGACGAGAAGTGACACGCTTACATTCGCTCCGGGGCTGTGATACCCAATAAGTGGAGACCGTTTGCCAACACGATCTGAATGGCGCGCGTCAGGACCAGGCGCGCATGCTCGGTAGCGGGATCGACGCCGACGACCCGATGGCCGTGGTACCAGCTGTTGACGAATTTCGCGAGTTCGTCCAGATAGCCGATAATGCGATGCGGTTCGCGCGCCTCGGCCGCCTTGCTGAGAATCGTGGGGTATTGCGCGAGATGCTTGATGATCACCTGTTCATCCGGCGACTCGAGTCGCGTCAGATCGGCGTCCCCAACCGACATCGCTGCCGCATCAACACCTGCCGTGCGAAAGATACCCGCCAGCCGCGTATGCGCGTACTGCACGTAGTACACCGGGTTCTCGTCCGACTGCTTCGTCGCGAGATCGATATCGAACACGAACTGCGATTCGGCGCGGCGCATGAGGAAGAAGTACCTCGCAGCGTCGACGCCTGTTTCTTCAAACAGGTCTCGCAGGGTGACGAAATCCCCCGACCGCTTCGAGAAGCGGACTTCCGTTCCGCCTTTTGTGACGCGCACGAGCTGCACGATCACCACCCGGAAGAACTCCTCGTCCAGACCCAGCGCGCGGAGAACGGCGTCCATGCGGGGAACGTACCCGTGATGATCGGCCCCCCAAATGTCGATGGAGCGGTGGAATCCGCGCGCCCCTTTATCGAGGTGGTACGCGATGTCCGGCAAGAAGTAGGTGAACGTGCCGTCCTGTTTACGGAGCACACGATCTTTCTCATCCCCGTACTGCTCAGTCCGGAGCCACAGGGCACCGTCACGCTCGTAGGTGAGACCGCGCTCGGCGAGCCGTTCGAGAGTCTCGTCGATGCGGCGCGAGCGGTACAACTCAGACTCGTGGAACACGACATCGAATTCGACTCCGAAGTCCGTCAGGTCACGCTCCTGCTCCACCCGTTGGCTCGCGATCGCAATGGCGCTGCATCGGGAGACGCCGTCGTCGACGTCGAGGTCGGCAAATGACTCCCCTTCGTCTTCGACGATCTGGTGCGCGAGTTCCGAGAGATATGCGCCGTGGTATCCGCCTTCCGGTACCTCGACCTCTCGCCCGACGACCTGTTGGACTCTCGCCCAGAGCGATTGCGCAAGCAGGTCGATTTGGGTGCCTGCGTCGTTCACGTAGAACTCGCGGCAGACCTCATACCCCACCGCTTCCAGCAGCGACGCAATCGCGTCGCCCAACGCCGCCCCGCGACCGTGCCCGACGTGCAACGGGCCCGTCGGATTCGCTGACACGAACTCGACGTTGACGCGAACACCCGCACCAATGTCAGACCGACCGTACCGATAGCCCTCGTCGAGGATACGGTGCAACACCCGGTTGAGCGCCGTGTCCGACACCCAAAAGTTGATGAAGCCGGGGCCCGCAATTTCGATCTTGGAGACCACGTCGCTGGGAAGGTCGAGCCGGTCAACCAGGGCCTGCGCGAGATCGCGCGGTTTTTGGTTGAGTCGTTTCGAGAGCTGTAAGGCGACATTGGTAGCGAGGTCCCCGTGCGCAGCGTCGCGCGGGGGCTCCAGCAGAATCTCCACGTCCGGCGCCCCGAACGAATCCACCACGCGCTGCAAGGCCGCGCGCAGCTGATCGGTTCCCGCTGTCAGGATTTGTCTCCCGGCTTGGCTTTCCCCGAATCGCGCGAGCCTGATTTGGCGTCGCCTTTGGTCTCTGACTTGGGCTTGTCGGCGGCTTTCTCCGCCTTGGGCGCTTTCTTCTTGTCGCCCGCGTCCTTGTCCTTCTTTTCCCCCGCCCGTTTGTAGTCCGTGATGTAAAAACCGCTCCCCTTGAACACGAACCCCCCGCCGGCGGAGATCAGACGTTCACCGTGGGCGGAACAC
>JBFHWR010000124.1:0-10534 GCA_041599395.1 Gemmatimonadales bacterium
GCGACTTCCCGGCCCTGGTCGAACAGGTTGCCCTTCAACTCACCAGAGATATCGACGACTCGGAGACCGCCGTTGTAGAACGCCGCGTACAGTTCGTCCCCCTCGATCCAAAAGTTGTGCGAGCCGGCCTCCGGCACGTCATAACGCGCCACCTCTTCCGGATTGAGCGGATCGGTGAAGTCAACGAAATGGATGTAGCCCGCCATCTTTGGCGGCGTGCGGTCGTTCGCGCCGACATACGCTCGGCCGATTTCGTCACCCATGAGCACATAGAACTTGCCGGTGGGGCTCTTGTACGGAAACGCGGCGTGCGTCGCACCGCGAAAATCCGCGTAGCTCGCAATCTTGATCGGATTGGACGGGCTGCCGCCAGCAATGCCGTTCCCCACGTCGATCAGCACCACCCCGTCGGCCCAGTTGGATGTGTAGGCGATGCCATCGACCACCCAGACATCGTGAATACCATGACCCGGGGTGTCCAACTCGAAGTACCCCACCCTGCTCGGGTTTCGAGGATCCTCGATGTTGATGATGTCGAATCTCCTGCCGGCATTGATCGCGTAGACATGGTTGTCGTAGATGAACACGTTGTGCACGCCGCCGGTCAGGCCATCGTCGAACTGTGAGAGCACCTCGACGTTCCGCGGATCCGTGACGTCCAATACGACCATGCCGTTCCGCCGGTTGGAGGCTCCTTCCCGCGAAATCACGGCAATGCGCCCGTCTTCCGAAACCTTCACGTCGTTCACCGTTCGCGCATCGACCACCACGCTGTCGATCAGCGCGATGTCCGCCGGATCGGTCACGTCCCAGAAATAGGCGGCTCCGTTCGCACCCCACGTACCGGTGACCGCGTAGTCGCGTCCGTCCACCCCCTCCCAGATCCACACATCGGACGTCCGGACGTCGCGGACGGCTCCTTGCCCGATGATCTCGACGCGACGGCTCACGTTCCGATGCGTGATCGAGAGTGTTTGGTACGCGACGTGCCCGGGCGCAACCGCCATCACGGTGTAGTCACCGGCCTTCTGTGCGACGAACCGACCCCGCTGGTCGATTTCCGCAGGCGGAGACTGGGCAACGACCGAATCTTCGGGATCCGCCACCAAGGTGAATGTGACGGGCGCGTCCTCGATCCGGCGCCCGTTTGCATCCAGCGCCGCTGCCGAGAAACGGACGACGTCGCCGGTTCGCCCCGAATCGGCGCTCGCACTGAGCGTCAGCGTGCGGATGGGATTGGCCACTACGCGATAGCGATGCTCACCCGTCACTCCTTCAGCCGTCGCCAGTAGACTGACCGATCCGTCTTGATGCGCCGTCATCAGGCCAATCCGGTTCACCGTTGCCACGGCGGGATCGCTGGTTTCCCAGCGGATGGCGACGTCGCGACGCTCGTCGCCCGACGCGTCCATGACGGTTGCCTCGTGCCGAACAGTCGCCCCGACGAAGAACCGATCGCCGGCGGCTTGAACGATCACCCGCTCCACCGGCGGATACGTCACGGACACCATCGCCGAATCCCGAAGCCCCTGCACCCCCCTCACGATCGCATAAACCTTGTAGTCCCCGCCTTTCAGCGCCGCCACGGCACCGTCGCGAATCGAAACACTGAGTTTGCGACGTGCTCCCGGGGCAAAGTAGAACACCGGCACATCCATGACGTTGCCGTTCTCGTCGTAGACGGTCGCCGCAAGTTGTCCTGACTCTCCAACTTCGAGCGCCATCGTGGAGGGTGAGAGTGCGATGCGCGTCGGCGTCTGGGCGTGCACGGGGACTGGGACCGTCGAAAACCCGATCGTGAGGCCAAGTGCCAGCGCGACCGTAGCCGCGCCGTGTCTGATTGCAATCATCTACTACCTCGGTTGCTGACGTCTGAAGGTTCGTGAAAAATCCCGAACGTGTAAACTTACCGGTCCGTTGTGCGACTGGCCACCACATCACTGCTCGTCCTGCGACGGTCCATACACCCCGGGGACCCGCAAACCGGCTTGGCGCATCAACACGGTCATTTGACCGCGATGGTGAATTTCGTGACACAGCAGTACGAAGAGAAAGCTCCCCTTCGACCATTCCATGTCGTAGGCCTCGAAGGTTTCGCGCAGTGCGCTGTCGGTCCACTCCGAAACCACGGCATCGCCCAGCCCTCGCGCAGCCGCTTGGTAGGCGGACGCAATCGCCGCCGCCGTCGCGGGTTGTGCGGCCTCGTGGGTTGGGGCGTCGTAGCTCAGCCCGGTCTTCGCGGCAAGCTCTCTCTGAGCAGTGGTGAGGTGCCACGCTATCTGCCCAAGGTCCCGGTGCCCCGGCGCCACGGATTGACGCAGCGAGTCATTGGTGAGCGCACGCAGCACACGCAGGGTTTGGCCGGATTCATGTGTCCAGATCTTGGAGAAGTGGCGTACGGTTTTGAACACGGGTGCTCCCGGATGTGCGCTGGACAGTGGTCGCTCCAGAATCTAACCTTCGGATCATGGGAGCGGAGAAACCCGATTCTGCCGGAGACGAGCTCCTCGTCCACGAGTTGCACGGAGCACGGATACTCATCCTGAATCGTCCGACGCGGCGCAACGCACTCACCCCTGAACTCGCTCGGGCATTGACCGACCAGATCGCGCGCGCCGGAAGCGACGAGTCGCTCAACGCCGTGTTTTTGCAGGGCGCCGGGGGTCATTTCAGTGTTGGTTTGGACCTGAAATGGGTTGCGAGCCACAAGACCGGACTTCCCCGGTCAGCCAAAGACGAGGGCCTCGCTGCGTTTCAGGGCGTGGTTCGCGCCATCGTGAGCTGCCCGCTTCCGGTCGTGGCCTTCGTGCAAGGAAGCGTTGCGGGCATTGGGCTCGACATCGCGGCGGCGTGTGACCTCCGCGTGGCCGACACGACATTGGCAATTCATTCCGCGTTTGCAAGAATGGGACTCGTGCCGGACGGCGGCTCCACGTACACGTTGCCCCGCCTTGTGGGCCAGTCCCACGCCCTCGCCCTGCTCTTGGAGAACACGCCAATCGACGCAGCGCGCGCATCGCAGATGGGACTCGTCACACGAGTCGTGGAGGCTCAGCGGATGGATGCCGAGATTCAAGCGTGCGCACGGAAACTGTCGGCCCAATCGCGCCGTTCGTTGATACGCATCAAGCAGCTGGTACGGTTGGGTGAGCGCGAGTCGCTGGACAGCCGACTGCGATTGGAAGGGGAGGCGCAGCTCGAGGCCCTGGAATCAGATGACTTCGCAGCCCGGCTCCAAGCCTTCGTGCACGGGTGACCGTCCGAACTCGCGACGAAACTC
The DNA here is from genome assembly GCA_041599395.1 of Gemmatimonadales bacterium. Classification (GTDB taxonomy): domain Bacteria; phylum Gemmatimonadota; class Gemmatimonadetes; order Gemmatimonadales; family GWC2-71-9; genus JBFHWR01. The sequence continues at coordinate 3,281 of JBFHWR010000124.1, forward strand.
GACGTCACTCCGTTTCCTGCGTATCTTCCCGAACAGCAAGACCTTAGAAGATCAATTCAACGGGTGTGGCCACCGTGTTTGAGAACATTTTTGAAACCGTGAACTCGGGATTCGCCCAGGCGGTCTACGAGGATTACCTCCGCGATCCGAACTCGGTCTCGCCGGAATGGAGGGCGCTGTTCGAGAACGGGCTCAAAGGCGAGGTCCCCGGTGAAGGCGAGGACGAGACAGCCGACGAGGACATCGCACGCGAGCGGCCTGCGACCAGCGTCGCTGTCGCCGACTCAGCGCCGGCGACGTCGCGCGCGGACACGCTGTCCGAACCGATCACCGGGCCGGCACTCCGGTTGCTTCAGAACATGGAGGCGAGCCTCTCGGTCCCGACGGCCACCTCGTTCAGAGACATCGACGTCACCAAACTGTGGGACACTCGGAAAGCGCTGAACGCAGCCCTCGCCGCAGCGGGCGAGAAACTCTCCTTCACTCACCTCGTTGGCTGGGCGATCGTGCAGGCGGCTGTCGACTTCCCGTCGATGGGTCACGCCGTCGTCGAGGTGGATGGTGCGCCTCACCGAATGGATCCGGGAAACGTGAACCTGGGACTTGCCGTGGACGCCGAAGGGAAAGATGGTCGGCGCAGGCTGCTCGTGCCGGTCATCAAGCGGGCGGACACCATGTCGTTCCGCGAGTTCTACGACGAATACGAACGGCTTGTCGCCGGAGCCCGCAACAACAAGCTCATGCCGGACTCGTATATGGGTGGCACGATCACGCTCACCAACCCGGGTACGATTGGCACCGTGGCGTCGGTACCGCGCCTGATGGCACGCCAGGGTTCGATTATCGCGACGGGCGCCATCCAATCCGTAGCGGACGTTCGTGTCATGACGCTCACGAGTACGTACGATCATCGAATCATCCAGGGCGCCGAGTCAGGATTGTTCTTGCAGGCCATCGATCGGCTCTTGAACGGTGGAGCGGGATTCTACCAGGGCGTGGCCACCGCCATGGACGTTGATCCGGCCGTGCTCGCGTCGGTTGCCGTGCAGGGGACGGGCGTTGCGCAGGCAGCTGTTCCCGTCGCGACGTCTCCCAAACCGGCCGCATCCCAAGCGGCAGCCCTCACGGGGAACACGGTACCGGCGGAGATGATGTACCATGTGGCCGCCGCCAAGTCGCTCGTGAAAGCGCACCGCATGCACGGGCATCTCGCCGCCTACATCGACCCGCTTGGAACCGAGCCCATCGGTGATCCGGCATTACACCCCGAGCCGCTGGGCCTCACGCCCGAAGTCATGGCGCAGATCCCGGCAAAAGTGCTGCGTGTGTACGTAGACGGCGAGACGCTGGCGGATGCGTTCCCAAACCTACAGGCCACGTATCTCCGAAGCATTGCGTACGAGATCGAGTATATCGCAAGCCACGAACAGCGTGTGTGGCTGCGTCGCGTGGTCGAATCGGGACAGCACCGGACGCCGATGACGAAAGATGAGCAGCGGCAGGTCTTGTCGACGCTGATTCGTATCCAGTCCTTGGAGAATTTTTTGCATCGCACCTACCTGGGGCAAAAACGATTCAGTATCGAGGGCTTGGACATGCTCGTGCCAATGCTGCGGCACGCGGTTCGGCTTGCTGGAGACCAGGGTGCAAACGAGGTCGTGATGGGAATGGCGCACCGTGGCCGGTTGAGCGTGCTCTCACATGTCTTGGGTGTTCCGACGGAATCACTGCTTGCCGAGTTCGAGGGTGCGCACGACGTCCAAGACACGCTTGCGACCCAACGAGGTACCGGCGACGTGAAGTACCACTACGGGGCGAGTGGGACGCTGGAAAACAGCCATGGGGGCAAGGTAAATGTGATTCTCATGCCCAACCCCAGCCACCTCGAGGCCGTGAACCCCGTGGTTGAGGGCCACACCCGGGCGAGCCAAACAGAGCGCGAAGGCGCACACAACTCCCACCATCCGGAACGGGTGATGCCGGTGCTCATTCACGGGGACGCCGCGTTTGCGGCCCAGGGCGTCGTTGCCGAAACATTGAACTTGGCGGCGCTACCGGGCTACAACACCGGCGGCACGCTGCACATCATCGCCAACAATCAGATCGGATTCACCACGGACCCTCGCGACGCCCGCTCCACGGATTTCGCCAGCGATCTCGCCAAGGGGTTTGATGTTCCCATTGCGCACGTGAACGCCGATGACCCGGAAGCGTGCATCGCCGCCGTTCGACTCGCCATGATGTACCGGCGCCAGTTCCACAACGACTTCGTCATCAACCTGATCGGGTATCGCCGCCACGGGCACAACGAGGGCGACGAGCCCAGATACACGCAACCCCTGATGTATGAGGTCATCGACTCGCACCCGCCGGTAGCCGATATCTACGCGTCGAGCCTCGTCGATGCCGGCGTGGTGACAGAGGACGAAGTCCAGCGGGAACGCGACGGGGTGCAACAACAGCTCACCCAGGCGCTGGATCGGTTCAGAAACCAACGTGGCGATGTGGACCAACAAGCACCGAACCCCTACGTCACGGCGGAATGGAGGGCGGCGACGGAACCCAAGACGGACGTCGCTCGTGACCTACTGCTCCAGCTGAACGAACAGCTCCTGCGCGTCCCGGATGGGTTTACCGTCAACAAGAAGCTCGAACGGACGCTGGGCAAGCGCCGCTCCGTGGTGGAAGAGGAAGACTCGATCGATTGGGGGCACGCCGAAGCGCTCGCAATTGCTTCCCTCCTCGCCGAAGGCGTACCGCTCAGGCTCGTGGGCCAGGATACAGAACGGGGAACCTTCAGTCATCGGCACATGGTGTTGAGTGACGCCGTGACGGGCGACCGATACGCACCAATGCAGCATCTGGATTCCGCGACGGCGCCGTTCGAGCTTCACAACACACCGCTCTCCGAGTATGCGGCGCTTGGGTTCGAGTATGGCTACAGCGTTGCGGCTCCCGAAACGATGGTGATGTGGGAGGCGCAGTTCGGCGATTTCGTGAACGGGGCCGAGATCATCATCGATCAATTCATTATCGCCGGCCTCGTGAAATGGGATCAGACATCCCGTCTGGTCTTGCTGCTCCCTCACGGATACGAAGGACAGGGACCCGAGCATTCGAGTGCGCGGCTGGAACGGTTCCTCGCGCTGGGGGCTGAAGGGAACATCCGCGTTGCCAATTGCTCCACCCCGGCGCAGTACTTCCATCTGCTCCGCTATCAGGCCAAACATGCGATGCTGCGACCGCTGGTGCTCATGACGCCCAAGAGCCTGTTGCGACATCCCCAAGCCGTCTCGTCGATCTCGGAGCTGACGACGGGTCGCTTTCACTTCGCGCTCGACGACCCAGAACGGTCCGATAACCGTGACGCCGTGACGCGTCTCGTCTTGTGCTCGGGGAAAGTGTATTACGACGCCATCAGGGCACCGCAGCGGGAGTCGGCTCACTCCGTCGCGATCGGACGACTCGAGTTGCTCTATCCGTTCCCGAGCGGCGCGGTGAAGGACCTACTCAACAGATATTCCAATCTGAAGGAAGTCGTCTGGCTGCAAGAGGAGCCGACCAACATGGGCGCGCGGAAGTGGGTCGTGCCACAGGTGACCGAGCTTCTGCGTCCGAACGTGACGATCCGATCCCTGGCACGTCCAGAGCGCTCCAGCCCCGCCGAGGGGTTTCTCAAGAAGCACCTTGCGGAACAGGAGCGGCTGGTCGCGGCCGCACTCACGTAGTTGGTTGGATCCGGGGAGGACCGGGCCCACGTTCACTCGCCGGGCACGTCACCCATTGGGATGTCACGCAACTCACGTCTTAACGCGGGATGGAGCCAGAAGAGGTATCCCCCCATCAATACCGCACCGGCGACCGTCCCGATCCCGATGATCGTCCACGCGCCCCTCCCGAGCAGCGGGCTCGCAAAAAACACCAGACCTGCAAAGACGTGAAAGGCGACTGCAACCAGGACGACCAGGACAACGTATTGGGCAGTGGGGTACTTCTCCGCCAGTGTGACGAGCCAGGAGGCGATCAACCCAAGCCCCAGAAAGACCAGCATATGGACCATATTGTACGACAGGACCGGCCCTGCCGTGATGTGGACTTGCGCGGGATCATCGAGACCGTAGAACAGCGCGGACCCGAACAGCGCTGCGGTGTGAAACGGAGAACGCCCACCCAGCACGTTCATCACGGCAACCACCACAACCACGGTGCCGTATCCGATGAGTCCGGCGTACAGTCCACCGGTGAGGGTCAACTTGGACTCGGCTCGCATGAGTCACCTCCACGATCACGTCGGGGGTGCAAGCCCGGCGAGCTAACCCTAACGAGGCTCGGATAAGTAGCAGTGCTAGTTCACGTGAAGATCGGTTCATGCGAGTGGTTGCCGAATAGGGACAGAGACGGATGCTCCTCGTTGGTCGGCGGCGGCGTGGCTGACGGCGGAGCAACGGACTAAATGGCGCTGTTGCAGCTGATCCGTCTGGCCGCGTTCGGCGTGTTTCTACTGGCGGCACTCGTTGCTGCGGGGTCGTGGGCCATTCGTACCCGTCGGATCAATCCGTTCAGCGCCACGGGCCAGCGGCTCCGGCGGTTCACGGACGGCTTCATCGACCCAATCGAGCACTGGATCCTGCGACGCGGGGGAAACCCGCAGAACGCGCCCTGGTGGGTTCTTGGAATTGGGGTTGGCGGTGCAATTCTCGGCGTGACGCTGGCCGAATGGCTCGTGGTCCAGGTGGGGCAGCTGTCCGCCGCCAGCGCGCGGGGTCCGGCCGGCTTGCTCAAGCTCGCCGTGTTGTATGCGGGCAACCTCGTGCTGCTCGCAATTTTTGTCCGCGTTGTCGGTTCATGGTTCGGCGTCGGCCGTTACACCGTTTGGATGCGGCCCGCGTACGTATTATCCGACTGGATCGTCGAGCCGCTGCGGAGAGTCATCCCCAACTTCGGGAGGTTCGACTTCACGCCGATCATCGCGTGGTTCTTGGTTCGCTTCCTCTTGAGTGGGCTCATGGCCGTGTTATGACCGTGGCACGCGCAATGCCCACGTGCAGGCTTGTGACCCACGTTCAGCCGAAAGCCAAGGCCAAACGAGGTTGTCTGGGGGTCAGTCTCGATGCCGTTTCGATCGAGCGCGGCTCGGCCGGGCGACGAAACCAAATTCTGGTGCGAGGGCCGGGCCGCTCGAAGGTGAGGCAGGTGTTGGGCCTAGCGCCGAGCTGAGCCGTTCGGCGCGCCACGCCGTTCCCGAGCAGACTCACTTTCGCTCGCCTCTCACGCCGAGTAGATTGTGACACACAAAACAGATCCCGTGGTGATTTGCGGCATATTGCGGCCACGTTAAACAAGTCGCTAAAAAGCTGCCCCGGCGTGCTTTAGCGGCGGGGATTTTTTGTAGGTGCATATGACGGCTTCACAGACCGAGCGAATCGATTACCTCAGACAGGCCCTCACCCGGCGGATCCTGGTCCTCGACGGGGCGATGGGCACGATGATCCAGTCATACCAGCTGACCGAGGCCGACTTCCGCGGGGAGGCGTTCACGGACCACCCGTCGCCGCTTCAAGGCAACAATGACCTGTTGTCGATCACGCAACCTCAGGTCATCGAGGCGATTCACCACGCGTTTCTCGACGCCGGCGCCGACATCATCGAGACGAACACCTTCAACGGCACTCGAATCTCACAGGCGGACTACGACGCGGTGGATTCCGTCCGCGACATCAACGTGGAGGCCGCGCGGGTTGCGCGTCGTGCGGCGGACGCTCACACGGCCAAGGATCCCAGTCGACCGCGGTTCGTGGCCGGAAGCCTCGGACCGACCAACCGCACCTGCTCCATCTCGCCCGACGTCAACAATCCGGGTTTCCGTAGTGTGACGTTTGACCAACTGGTAACGGCGTACACCGAGCAGGCCGAGGGGCTCCTCGACGGCGGCGTCGACCTCCTTCTCGTCGAAACCGTGTTCGATACGCTGAATTGCAAGGCTGCTCTCTACGCCATCATGAATGTGCTCGAAGAGCGCGGACTCGAAACACCGCTCATGGTATCGGGGACCATCACCGACGCCAGTGGTCGAACGCTCTCCGGTCAAACGACCGAGGCCTTCTACTACTCCATACGACACGCCGATCCACTCAGCGTTGGGCTGAATTGCGCCCTTGGCGCAAAGGAACTGCGCCCGTATCTGGACGAGCTCTCACAACTCGCCGAGCGGTTCGTCAGCTGTTACCCGAATGCCGGACTGCCGAACGAGTTTGGGGAATACGACCAGACACCGGAGGCCATGGCCGCAATCGTGGGTGAGTTCGCGGCAAGCGGTTTCGTAAACATCGTGGGTGGCTGCTGCGGGACCACACCGGCCCATATCGAGGCCATCGCAAAAGCCGTGACGGGAATCGCGCCCCGGGCGGTCCCGACCGTTGAGCCCTACGCCCGGCTGAGCGGCCTCGAACCGCTCGTGTTCCGGCCGGACCTCTTGTTCGTCAACATCGGCGAGCGCACCAACGTCACCGGATCGAGTCGGTTCGCCAAGTTGATCATTGACGGCGATTACGAGGCGGCGCTCGAGGTCGCCAGACAGCAGGTTGCGAACGGTGCGCAGATGATCGACGTCAACATGGACGAGGGCATGCTGGATTCCAGGGAGGCCATGGTGACGTTTCTCAACCTCGTGGCGTCCGAGCCCGATATCAGCCGCGTACCGATCGTGGTGGACTCGTCCAAGTGGGAGGTGATCGAGGCCGGGTTGAAATGCGTGCAGGGGAAAGGCGTGGTCAACTCCATCAGCCTCAAGGAAGGCGAGGAGGTATTCAAGGATCACGCACGGCGCGTCCGCCAGTACGGCGCCGCCGTCATCATCATGGCGTTCGACGAAGCGGGTCAGGCCGACACGCAGGACCGTAAGGTCGAAATCTGCGAACGGGCGTACCGCATTCTCACCGAAGAAATCGGCTTCCCAGCGGAAGACATCATCTTCGACCCCAACATCTTCGCGGTTGCGACCGGCATCGAAGAGCACAATCAGTATGGCGTCGCATATATCGAAGCGTGCCGAGAGATCAAGCGGCGTCTCCCGCGAGCGCTGGTGAGCGGCGGTGTGAGCAACCTCTCGTTTTCGTTCCGTGGGAACAACGCCATTCGTGAAGCAATGCATTCGGCGTTTCTGTATCACGCCATCGAAGCCGGTATGGACATGGGCATCGTCAATGCGGGGCAACTCACCGTCTACTCCGACATTCCGCCCGATCTCCTCGCCGC
>JBFHWR010000125.1:0-10513 GCA_041599395.1 Gemmatimonadales bacterium
CACCGTCATGTTGAGCGTGGATTGATTCGTGTTACGCACCTCGATGCCGTCGTTTTCCGGCAACGGCGGGTTGGTACTTTGCACAAAGTTTCCGTCTGGTCCGAGTATCGAGTTCGTGATGTTCACCGTCCCAGTGAGATTGGTGAACGTCATGGCGTTCTCGGGGGTGCCGGTCGGTGTCCCGTTTCCAAAGTTGAAGATCGAGCCACTTATGAACGAGAAGTTATCGACGTCTGTCCCAACGATCCCGTTGTCGTCGACGTCGTGAATATCCATAAAGCTGAGCGAAATATTCTCGGTATTCGACAGCAAAATGCCGTCATCTTTGTTTGAGATCTCGCCACCCGACGTTGCGGTCGAGCCGTCTCCTGTGACGGTGAAGCTGCCAGTCGTGGTGCTGATGTCGATGCCAGGAGAGGACGAGGCACCCGTGCTGGTCACGCTTTCCAGCGTGATGTCGAGGATCGTGTTGTCGATATCGACCGCGGTGAGCGCACCGGTGCTGATCGTCCCGTCGCTGATGGTCACCGTCCCGGTGCCGCTGTTGTTGGTGATCAGGAGGCCGTTTCCGTTGCCCATGCTCACGTCAACATCATCAAACGTGAAATCGCCGTTAGGAGATTGCTGGATATTAAGCGCGGACCCGACAAAACCGGTGAGATTGGTAACCCCGCTCGCCCGGAAGGATCCGCTTACACCAACCATAAAGACCGGGGGCGCGCCGCCCGTTGAGGTAATGTCGTCAAAGAACAGGCCGGTTCCAGTGGAAAGGGTATTCAGCCTGATGGCGCCACCGGTGGCGTTGATGTCACCCAGCGGCGTCATCGCGCTACCACCCGAGAAGGTGAACGTGGTAGTGGGCGCCTGCGCGTTGACCGCAAAGAAGCCCCCGTCCGTAAACGCGTCGAGCGCGCTCAAGTCGAGGCTCCCCGTTGAGTTCCCGATGGAAAGCGCGGGCGGCACAACTCTGGACGCTAGCGATCCGATCGTCAGGTCGGCGCTCGCAACCTGCTGGAACCCGTTGGCCGGGTTGCCGTCGCTGTCAAAGGTGACCTGATCGAAGCCGATGCCACTGGGCCCACCGGTTCCGCTGCCGAGAACCTGCCATACACCCGTGAAGTCCGTCACGATGGTCGAGTTTAAGGCGGAGCCGGTGATGAGGACCGTTCGCGCCGCCGAGGTCGTTTCAAGCGGTGAGTTGGAATCCAAGTTGAGCAGCAGGGAACCGGCAACGCCTCCGTCGGTGGTTTCGATCGCGTGATCGCCAGAGATAATGAAACTCGTGATGATACCTGCCGTGAGCGTGCCGCCCTGCCCGTCGATGATGAAACCACGGCCGGTTGCACCCGCCCCCCCACCAGAGTTGATAATCGTGCTGTTGGTGGACGTGAAGCTGTGAGTGCCTGTGGTGTTCGTGATGTCGAACCCATCACCACCAACTACCGTGTTGTCTCCAATGAACAGCGCCGAAAACGGCGTCCCGCTCCCCACGGTCAGATCGGTGTTGAGGCTGTTGATTGCGTCACCCGACGTGCCATCGATGGTGGCGTCGGGAAGGTTCGGGAAGACGTTCACCGTGCCGGCATCGTTGAGCAGGATCCCGGTGGTGCCGCCGTCCAAGTCGATGTCGTTGAACGTAAACGTCGCCGAGGACGAGCTGGAGATGTCGATTCCCTCGCCGGTCGGGCTACTGACCGTGGTCGTCCCGGTGACCTCGAACGGGCCACCCGTCATACTGTTGAGGATAATCCCGTCACCCGAGCTGCTGGTTGACGAGAGCGAGCTGAACGTCCACCCGGTACCCATGCTCGTATTGTTCGCGTTGATCGCTGGGGCGCCCGTGGTGGTAATCGTGTTACTCATCGCTGGGTCGCCGATGTTCACGGTGCCGGCGTTGCTGGCGCGCACGCCCACTCCACCCGTCGTGGTCACGTCGAGGCTAGCGAACGTGAACGAGGCGCCAGCGCTAGTCTGGAGGTTGACGCCATCGGTGATGCCGGCCGAATTGGTCTGCCCAATGCTCGTCGCGCCGAAGTCGAAGCTCGCGCCGGACGCCGAATTCGCCACCCGGATCGCGATCCCACCACCTGCATCAATAGTGGTGCCCCCTGGCGTCACGCTGAAGCTACCCGCGTAGCCGTCGAAGTTGATGCCCTCGGTCGTGCTGCTTGTCGACGTCAGCTCGTCGAACGTCATGCTAGCGCCCGCCGCGCTCCCGTTCTGGATCTCGATCGGCCCGCCGGTCCCGGTGATAGCCATGTCGGTCACGGTGAGCCCGCCGACCGTACCGCCGTTGTCCACCAGCCCGTAGCCGCTCGTGTTGCCGATGTTGAGTCCGCGGACCGTGTTGCCGCTCGCCAACGTGATCCCGTCCCCGCTCGCATTCACCACGTCTGGTCGGGTGCCTCCCGTCGTCGGCAACGGGTTGCTGTTCGTTGCCAGCGTGATGTTGCACACGGTCTCGAGGGTGGCTGTCGCGCCCTGACCCCCCAGGATCTGATCATTCCGCAGCGTAACCCCGCCGGTGTAATCGCCGCTGCCCGTGTGGAGGAAGATGCAGTCGCCGGCCTTGGGGTCGGGAACGCTCCCGCTGCCCGCGTTGGCCGTCTCAAACAGGGAAAGCAGGTTGAACGGAGAATTGAGACGCCCATCACCCGCTCCCGCGGCGCTGTTGTCTATGAACCAGATCATGTCGGCGACGGTGAAGGCAATGTTCCCGTCGACCCCGTCGATCCGGTACGTCGCCCCATCGGTGCCTGCGAACCCCGCAGTTGGGGTATACGTGAACGATCCGTCACTCGCGACGTTTATCGTGCCACCCTGATCGGTGAGGATGTCCATGCCGACGTTGCCAGCGGCGCTTGCCGTCATGGAGGACCCCACCTCCGTCACCGTGGCCCCTGCCGGGTCGTTGGCAAGCACGCCGTCGGCGACTGGTACGTTGAGCCCGACGTTGCCGGTGACGTCGTAGGCGTCGTCCACTGGCGGGCCTGTGGCCGCTTCGATGGTGACCTGGTAGTCCTCAACCTCGCCGTTAGGCGCCTGACCCGTCGGCAAGAGCCCGCCACCGGTGTCGACGCGGAACCGCGCCCAGCTGGTACCGGTTGACGCCCCCGCCGGGACGGCAAACATGAGCGCATTCGCGCCCATCGCGAGCGCGACATCGGTGAAGACCTGCTCGCTTGCTTGCCAGATCCCGTTGCGATTGAAGTCCACCCATGCGTTCAGCAGGCCCCCCGCAGTCGACGCGGTCACCGTGACGTTGGCTGTCGTCCCCGGGTTGAGCGTCGCCAGCGTCACGCCATCTTCGTCGTCCGGCGTCGCGCCGTTCAGATCGTCGCCCGTGGCCATCACGTTGGGCTGGCCATTCACTTCCGCATCCACCGCGGCGCCAAGAAAGAGCCCGGTGCTCAACACGTGGCGGGCGCCATTGCTCGCCCGGCGCGTAGGATAGGCCCCGTTGGGTGCGTCGCCCCAGTCCAGCTCGCCAACCGTCACCTGGTAGTCCTCCACCTCGCCGTCGGGCGCCTGGCCCGTGGGCTGCAACCCTCCACCCGCGCTCAAGCGGAACCGTGCATAGGTCGTTCCCAGCGGGGCGCCGGCCGGGACGGCAAACATGAGGTTGTTGAGGCCCATGGCGAGCGCCTGACCGGAAAAGATCTGCTCGCTCGCTTCCCAGGTGCCGTTGCGATTGAAATCAATCCACGCATCCAGCATGCCGGCTTCGGAGGCGACAACATCCACATTCGCGGTGCTAGTGGGGACCAACAGGGTGGTAAACGTGACGCCATCCTCGTCATCGGGCGTGCTGCCGTTCTTGTCATCGCCCGTCGCCGTCACATTGGGCTGCCCATTGAATTCCGCATCCACCGCGGCGCCTAACATGAGAGTCGAGCTCAGCACGTGGCGGGCGCCGTCACTCGCGAGCCGCGTCGGATACGCCCCGTTCGGCGCATCGCCAAAGTCGAGGTCACCAACCGTCACCTGGTAGTCCTCCACCTCGCCGTCCATCGCTTGACCCTGCGGCAACAGGCCACCCGCAGTATTCACACGAAACCGCGCATAGGTCATGCCGACAGTAGCGCCGCCCGGGACGCTGAACGTGAGGTTGTTGACCCCCATGGCAAGCGCCTGGTTGGTGAAGATCTGCTCGCTCGCCTCCCAGATCCCGTTCACGTTGAAATCGATCCACGCGTTCAACAGCCCCGCAGCGGACGCGACGACGTCCACCGAGGCCGTCGTCCCGAGGCTCAAGAGCGACGTAAACGTGACGCCGTCTTCGTCGTCAGGTACCGCACCGTTATTGTCGTCGCCCGTGGCGGACACGTTCGGCTGCCCGTCCGCTTCGCCGTCCACCGCGGCACCCAAAAACAGCGGCCCAACGATATGCCGCGCCCCGTCTGCCACGAAGCGCGTGGGATACGCGCCGTTGGGCGCGTCACCAAAGTCGAAGTCATCCGCATCCGTGATCGTATATTGGTAGTCCTCGACCTCCCCATCTGCGGCAGGCCCGGCAGGCCCAAGCCCACCGGTAGTACTGACGCGGAATCGTGCGTACTGCACACCCAGCGCCGCTCCCGCCGGAATGGCAAACATGAGGTTGTTCACACCCATGGCGAGCGGCTGATCGGTGAAGATCTGCTCGGGTGCGCCCGCCTCCCAGATCGCGTTGCCGTTGAAGTCGATCCACGCGTTCAGCAGCCCGCCCGCCTGTGACGCGGTGATATCCACGTTCACCGTGGTGCCCCGAAACGGCGGCGACATGAAGATCACGCCGTCCTCGTCATCCGGGGTGCTGCCGAATTTGTCGTCGCCGGTCGCGCCGGTGGGGGGACCGTTCGGTTGCCCATCAGCCTCGGTGTCCACTGCCGCCCCGAGAAACAAAGCGCCCACCGTATGTCTTGCGCCGTTGCTCGCGAGCCGCGTCGGGAACGCACCGTTTGGTGCGTCACCGAAATCTTCCGTGCCGGCGCCGACTCCAAAGTTCGGACGTTCGGATAAGGGATCGAGGAGTTCGCGATCGCCGCTACATGCGACAATCAAAAAAACAGCAAGAATCCAGCGGGCGACGGAGAACCTGCGCATAAGTTGACCTCAACAGAAAGATACCCGGCCGTAACGGTGGGACCGTGGCGGATGAGTGAGATGACCAATCACTGACTAAGTGAGCGCGGAATGCGACGTCTCGCAAGGGTTGCAGCGGTGCAACAATGTCGCGCGACTGCGCAGGGATGGAGAGGCGTCTGCTATGTCGTCATAACGCGACAGTATAAGTCGTTGTATCTACGTAGCAGTGGGTTGATCGAACTGTCTCCATCCGGCCTTGTGTTTCCGAATGGTTTCGATGGCGTCGTCAACGGAACTGACACAAAGCGGAATCAACAGATCATCGGGGCTCGCGAGGTGACGCTCCCTGTCAATCATGTGGGTCTTCGCCCAGCTCACCAGCTCGTGCCACATGTCGCCGATGAACACGAGCGGAGTATCATGGATGTGACGAACCTGTAACAATTGCCAGATCATCATCGTTTCGAGCGTTGTCCCGATGCCGCCGCACACAACCACGAAGGCATTGGACAGTCGCACGAAGTGGTGCAGGCGCGTAAAAAACGTCCGATGGCGGAACAGTTGCTCGACATACGGGTTTGCCGCTTCTTCCGTGGGCAGCTCGATGGGCAAACCGATTGAACGCGTGCGGTTCTCGGTGTCGCCCACATGCTCTCCCTCGTTCGCGGCCTGCATGAGGCCCGGGCCGCCTCCCGTCACGATGTCGCATCCCATGGCTGCGAGATCCCGTGCCAAGTTGCGCACGTCAGCGTACAGCTCGTCGCCGGGTTGCATGCGGGCCGATCCAAAAATGGTGACGCGGTAGGCATCGGATGACGGAGGCCGAACGCGCGCAAGCTCGTCAACCACCGTCCAGAGATCACGCAGCGAGTTTTCGATGACGTCAAACGTGCCAACGGGATCGGTTTCGCAGGGGACGATGCGGGACGGGTCCTTCTTGGGCACGAGCGCGGGCTTTTCCTATGAAGTGAGTCGTGAATGACGATTGTAAGGAGACCGGGAGCCGGGGCAGGGAGCAGGGAGCGAGGAGCGGTACCAGACGTGATTCATCGGCGACTCTTGGCACGTGCAAGCGCCCGGTTCCGGCCAACGCCTCGGGCATCCGGTGCTCCGACCTGCCTCGTCTAGTCCCGCTCCCTGCTCCCCGCTCCCTCGTGTGACTCCGTAGCGCAGGGTTCTCCCCAGCCTAGTTACTGCCTCCCGTTTCCCCCATTGGCTGCGGATACGAGAGATCGGGCCGGACCCACCCCTCTTGGATGACGATCTTTCGCGCCACCTTCAGCGCTTTCATTTGGAGCTGCTGCGCCTCGTACCCCATCGACTCTTCCAACATCTTGTTGCGCGTCACAAACTCGGCCTCGTCTTTGGCCGAGGCTACCACCAGATACAGAGGCAGGTCCCCGCCCATCATCACCTGGTAGATTCGGAACCCGTTCTGCACGTTGTGCTTCGTGTACATGGCCGCGTACTCTTTGGCAACGGCTTCGAGTTCCATTTCCTTCCCGGGAATGACGTGCCACCACCAGTACTTGCGGAACGGCATGTCGCCCGAGATCTCGGTGCTGGCGACATCGTAGGACAGGTCGGGCCGCAGCATGATCGCAAAGCTGGCCCCGTGGGTCACGGCCTGACTCGAGAGGTTTTGCATCTTCTTGGCATGCTCGGGCCCCATGGACTCCATCATCATCTGGTAGTTCGCATACATCTTGTCGATGCCGGCGAACCCGTCCACCTGCATGACATAGAAGTAGTCGAACTCCGAGGTCATGATCGTTTGAAACTGAAACGCTGCGGGATCCAACTGCGATCCTGCCATCGCCTTGATGAACTCTTTGGTTCCGGCCTCATACTCCTGTACCATCGACGGCTTCACCGTCTCCTGGTAGACGAACATCATTTGACTGTCCTGGGCGACGGCAGAGCCGGACATGCCGAGCAACGCCAGGGCGCCAAGGGAGAGGAACGACAGCTTTTTCATGTGACGGCCTCCTTGAGAGACGTGTTGGCCAATGCGCTAAAATATGTCTTCCTCCGCCGCAGGACCAGGGAGGGGTCGAGAACGACGATTTGAGATTGGCGATTGGCGATTGGCGATTGTGACGTATCAGCAGGTGGTGGACCAGAGAGCCGTGCCGCTCCGTCCGCCGCGCAGCGTCTGCTACTTACCGCTGACGACTCACCACTCACTACTCACTTTCCCCGACGCTTTGACGATGTACCGGTCTCGGTCCCATACTTCCGTATCCCACCGATTTTTCGAGAGGCATCGAGTCATGCGCCAGTCAACCATCCCCCGCCGCCAGTTCGTATCGGGAGTCGCCGCCGGTATGGCCTTCACCATTGTCCCCCGGCATGTCCTGGGTGGTCCGGGCTACAAGGCGCCGAGTGACTCGTTGAACATCGCGTGCATCGGGGTGGGTGGCATGGGGGGACGCGACGTGCGCGGAGTCAGCGGCGAGAATATTTATGCGTTGTGCGATGTGGATCGGAAGACCGGCGCCGACGCCTTCGCCGCGCATCCGAAGGCCAAACGGTACCAGGATTTCCGCGTGATGCTCGAACGGGAAGGGACCAACCTCGATGCGGTCACCGTGTCGACGCCCGATCACACCCACGCGGTTGCCGCGATGATGGCGTTGTCGATGGGGAAACACACGTACTGTCAGAAGCCACTGGCACGCACCATCCATGAGGTTCGCCAGCTTGCGGACGCTGCACGTCGGGCTGGCGTGGCAACCCAAATGGGCAACCAGGGGCACGCTGGGGAAGGGACGCGACAAATACGTGAGTGGGTCGAGGCCGGCGCAATCGGAACCGTGCGAGAGGTCCACTACTGGACCAACCGCCCCATTTGGCCTCAGGGGATCGAGCGCCCGTTGATGCAGTATCACGTGCCTGCGCATCTCAACTGGGATTTGTGGCTTGGCCCCGTGCCGTATCGACCCTACGCGCCGGAATACGCTCCGTTCAACTGGCGTGGCTGGTGGGATTTCGGGACCGGGGCGCTCGGCGACATCGCGTGCCATTCGATGGACGCTGCGTTTTGGACTCTGGATCTCAAGTACCCTACCCGCATCGAGGCGGAATCCACCGAGTTGTTTCCAGAAACAGCGCCCCAATCGTCACGGATCGTCTTCTATTTTCCGGAACGGAATGGGCGCGCACCTGTTACCGTCGTCTGGCGTGACGGCGGTTTGTTGCCGCCGCGCCCGGAGGAAATCGGTGCGGATGAGCCGTGGGACTTCCCCTCCATCGGTGGGCAACTCTGGGTCGGTGACGATGGCAAGCTGGTCGCGGGTGTGTATGGCGAGGATCCCAGACTGGTTGACCGCGAACGCCACGCTGCTCTTCAAGCGAGTCCACCGGCCGAGAAATACCCACGCACCGAAGGGGTATACGCAGAGTGGATTGCGGCGTGCAAAGGCGGGCCACCGGCCGGCTCCAACTTCGCCGACCACGCGGGGCCGCTCACCGAGATGGTGCTGTTGGGAAACCTGGCCGTGCGATCGAACCGAAACCTCGACCTCAATCCGACGACGGGTGCGATCACCAACGTGGCGATACCCGACGAGTTTGTGAGGCCGGAGTATCGGGAGGGGTGGCGGCTCTGACAGGAGTTAGGAACGAGGAGTTAGGAGCTGGGGGAGATCGACACCCTGACTCCTAGCTCCTCACTCCTAACTCCTCGAGTACCTCCCTCCAACTCTCCCGTTCCCTCTCCGGTGTGAGCTTTGGAGCGATCTCCGCACACCGTTGCTTCAGCTCCTGGTAGAATCCGGCATCTCTCTCGCATCGGCTGAGCAAGGTTGCGAGCGCCTTCGTGTCGCCAACTGGGAAGTATCCTGGATAGTCTTCGCCGAGGACACCGATCGATCCGTCGATCGCGCTGGAGACCACGGGCACGGAGTTGACGATCGCCTCGGACACCACGTTCGCCCCGCCTTCCGATCGGGAACTCACTACGAGGAGCTTCGAACGGGCTAGGACGCGGAGACCGTTCGCGCGCGCGGCCTCACCCAGCCACCGGTAGCGCTCGTTTCTTTCTTGCTCGGCAGCCGCTTCCCGCGCCATCTCGCTTTCCAATGCCGCTCCGATATGCACAATCCGGATGTTGGACGAGCTGGGAAGTTTTCGAGCGGCGTACGCTGCCCGGAACGGATCCTTGACCGGTCGCAGATGTCCCAATACACACACGTCGAACACGCTGGGGCGGTGCCGCGGCGTGCCGGGAACGCGGGTGGCGGACTGAAAGATGACGCGTGTCTTGGAGCGATACGAGTCGTTGAGCATTCTGACGCCGCGGTCCTGCAGTACAATGAGCCGCGCTGCCAGTGCAAGTGACCGCTGAGCAGCACTGTCAGAATCGAGGTCGCCGTACAAATCGGTGCCTGCCAAACCGACAATGATCGGGCGAGCGGGATCAAGGGAGTGAAATCGCGTCACCGACGGTTGGCTCTTTCGGGCGTGGAGCGCGATGAGGACGTCACTCGGCGCCGCATCGTACGCGGTCTGGACGCGGACTACATGGCCGAGTTCACGGAGCAAGCGTGCCCAGCGTTCTGCGGTGACACGATTGCCGCTCCGCGCGCCACGCTTGGCCGGAGTGACAATGGTGATTCGCACTCAGGAACGCGCGCAGGTCCGAAAGCCGGCGAAGACGTCGCGCCGGTCAGGAGTGTAGAAATTTCGCCAGGTGTTGCGGAGCAGCCGGCCTCTGGTCGCCCAGCATCCACCGCGCAACACTTTTCGGGTGCCAAACCATGGTTCCGAATAGTCACGGTACGGATCGGGGACAAACCCCGGATAGGGTTGGAAGTCGCTCGACGTCCACTCCCACACGTTGCCGATCATCTGGCGACACCCGGCGGCGCTGTCGCCGTCCGGAAACGCGGCCACGTCGGCACATCCCATCCCGCGCCAATCGAGGTTCGCGTTCTGGATCGAAGGTGGGTCGTCTCCCCACGGATACGTGCGCTTATGGGATCCGGAGGCTTGCCGTCCAGTGGTGCCGGCGGCGGCCGCCTCCCACTCGGCTTCCGACGGCAAACGCCGCCCCGCCCAACGGCAATACGCTTCCGCCTCATACCAGTTCACGTGGATCACAGGCCGGTGTGGCTCGAGCGGTACCGTGACGTCGAAATGACGGCGGTACCAGCGTCCGGTGGCGTCCCGCTCCCAGTATAGGGGATGTTGAGCCGCTTGGGATTCTCTCCAGCTCCATCCGTCCTCGTACCACAAATCGCGTCGCTCGTATCCCTGATCATCGACAAACGCCTGGAAGTCTGCCTGCGTCACGGCTCCCCGAGCCATGGCATACGGCTCCAGTTCCACGGGGTGTTCCCATTTCTCGTTATCGAGCACAAACGGTGCTCGTGGCGACGCGCCGAGCATGAACGTCTGTCTCGAAATCACGACATCCCCCCGCAGGGGACCGGCATTGAGTTGC
>JBFHWR010000126.1:0-10439 GCA_041599395.1 Gemmatimonadales bacterium
CGCTCCATCGGTTCCGACCGGTGCTTGCCGCGCATCAGTGGGATGGCGCAAAACGCGCACGTGTGATCACACCCCTCGGAGATCTTGAGATATCGTACATGGGGGCCGTCACCCAAGTGCTGACGCACACCCGGGTGGTCGGCCACGGGATCCGCGATCAAGCCGCGCTCGGCAAGCGCGGGAACCAACCCAGGAAGATCCGCAAACCCCAGAAACAGATCGATCTCGGGTATCTGCCGTGCCAGCTCGTCTCGATATCGCTGCACCAAGCAGCCCACCGCAGCAACGGCCTTCACCGTTCCACGAGCTTTGAGCGCTGCAGCGTGCAGCATAGCCTCGACGGACTCTTGCTTGGCTGCATCGATGAATCCGCAGGTATTGACCAGAATCACGTCGGCGCTCGAGAGATCCGGGACCACACGTGCGCCGTGACCCACCAACTCGCCAACGAGTCGCTCGGAATCGACGGTCGCTTTGTCACAACCAAGCGAAACGACGCCGAGGTTCACGGGATAGCCACGATCGAGCGTGATGGTTCGGACCACAACATGGGGGGAATATACTGAGGGAGCCGGGAGCGGGGAGCCGGAGCGGGACCACTCGCACAGGGCTTGCAGACACCGACGTGGATCGGGTTCTACTGGCGAGCGCTCTGCGCTGCGGCGATCAGTCTTGCGGCTCGGTGGTCAAACGGGGCACCGTCTGGTCCTGCTCCCCACTCCGTTCTCCCTAGGAAAGGAAACTCTCCAGCGCACGGGCCCGGCTGACGTGACGCAACCGCGCCAACGCCTTCTCCTTGATCTGTCGGACTCGTTCGCGCGTGATACCCATCATCCCTCCGATTTCTTCGAGGGTCATGGGTTCCTTCCCGTCCAGTCCGAAATAGAGGCGCAGGATCTTGGCCTCCCGCTCCTTCAGGGTCTTCAGCACTTCTTCGATGGATTCCGAAAGCGCGCGCTCGAACGTTTCGTCGTCAGGACCGGGCTTCTGCGTGTCCGGCAGGTAGTCGAGCAGTTTGTTGTCCTCACCGGGCGTAAGCGGCGCGTCGAGGGAAAGGTGGCTCTGCGAGATCGACAGGGTTTTCGCGACCTCCTCGCGTGTGATATCCATCCCATCGGCAATTTCCTCGACGGTCGGCTCCCGGCCTAGTTCCTGGAGCAGCGCCGACGAGCGTTTCCCGATACGATGCAACGTGCCCGCCCGGTTGAGCGGCACCCGCACGATCCGACTCTGTTCGGCCAGCGCCTGGAGGATAGCCTGCCGAATCCACCACACGGCGTACGAGATGAATTTGATTCCCTTGGTTTCGTCAAACTTGTGCGCTGCCCGAATGAGCCCGAGGTTCCCCTCGTTGATCAGATCGGAGAGGCTGACACCCTGATTCTGATACTTCTTCGCAACCGATACGACAAATCGCAGATTACTGCGGACCAGTTTCTCGAGCGCTTCCTGGTTGTTCTGTTTGATCCGCTTGGCCAATTCTCCTTCGTCCGCGCGCGTGATCAACGGGTATTGACTGATCTCGCGAAGGTACTGGTCCAGCGATCCGTCATCGGACGAGACTTTCTTGACCGAGATTGCCATCCGTCAGTTCCCTCTCCGTAATACTGATGACACCCGAACAGCCGGCGGTGCACTACAACCGCTCAATATTATCCAGTGACGTATCACGTCCGAGACATGCCGAAAGGAAGTTGGGAGGGAGGACTATTGATCAGCTGACACAAGGTGCGCCAGCGCAATGTTGAAGTGCGTTTTCTCGAAACACGTCTAGTCGGTTCTTGCATTCAAACCCAACGGTAAGTGCACGTGCAATTTACGTTAGCTAGGACCAAGGCTTGGCGCAACTGTCAGCAACCATCCGCGTTCCGCCGCCCACGGCCTGAGCGCCACCCGCAACTCCCCCACCGAGCACTCGTGTTCCAGTGTGACCGCAACACACGTGGCGTGATCGCCCCGCGTCACATTGGTCTTCAGGACGCGCCCCTTGGGCAGACCGGTAAGCGCCTCCGCATTGAGCGGTGTACCGCCCGAACTCAGCAGAACGGCCACGGATCTAACAGTCATGGGTGGGACGCTAGCCCGCGCCACCGGGTGTTGGCAAACGAGAGGAGCGCAGACCGGTACCTAAATATCCCGGATTCTCGGCGTTTTTTTGGGAAGGTATCTCAAAATTTGGATCAGCCAACCACTCGGCCGTTACTTCCTCACCATGCCATACTTTTCGATCTTCTTGTAGAGATTGCTCCGCGGCATCCCGAGTCGTCGAGCCGTTTCGCTCACATTCCAGCCGTTTTCCTCCAACTTCGCCTGCAGAAACGCCTGTTCGGCGTCCTGCTTGAACGAGTCAAAGGTCTCGGACCCAAACAACGACCCCAGCGAAGCGGGGGGCGCCCCGCCGCCAATCCGTTCGACGTCCTGGGCCGTAACGCTTGGTCCCGAGGCCAGGATCAGCAGTCGCTCGACCGTGTTCCGAAGCTCCCGCACGTTGCCCGGCCAATCACGCTTCACCAGCGCAGCGATGGCCGACTCCTCGAAGGGCTTGATCTTGAGCCCGTTACTCTTGGCTAACGAGTTTGCGAACTTCGCCACAAGCGCGGGAATGTCGTCCCGCCGCTCCCGAAGGGCCGGTACGTGTATCGGCACCACGTTGAGACGGTAATAGAGATCCTGCCGGAACCGCCCCGCCTGGATCTCCTCGTCCAATGTCTTGTTGGTAGCTGCAATGACCCGGACATCCACTGTCACGGATTCCGAGGCGCCAATTCGGGTGACCTTGCCTTCCTCCAGCGCACGCAAAACTTTGGCCTGTGTCGCGGCGCTCATGTCTCCCACCTCATCCAGGAACAGGGTGCCCCCATCGGCCTGCTCGAACTTCCCGGGCCGGTCGGCGAACGCGCCGGTGAACGAGCCCTTCATGTGCCCAAACAGCTCACTCTCGATTAGCTCGCTCGGGATGGCGGCACAGTTCACCTCGATGAACGGTTTATCCGCCCGCGGGGAACGCCGATGAATCGCCCGCGCCACCAGCTCCTTGCCGCTGCCGTTTGGCCCCGTGATGAGGACTCGCGCCGGCGTCGGCGCCACCTTCTCGATGACCTGGAGTAACTCCTTGATTGCCGTGCTGGAACCCACGATCTCGTACCGATCGCTGACGGTCTCCCGCAAGCGCTCGTTTTCGGATTCGAGGTCGATGTGGTCGAGCGCATGCTTGAGGGTGAGGAGGATGCGATCCGTATCGAGGGGCTTTTCCAGAAAATCATATGCACCGAGTTGCGTCGCCTCGACGGCGGTCTGAATGGTACCGTGTCCCGAGATCATCACGACGTGAGCGTGGGCATCAAGCTCGCGCAGTTTTGCCAGCGTCTCGAGCCCGTCCATTCCCGCCATCTTCACGTCGAGCAGAACGAGGTGAGGATGGATATCGGCGTACATCTTCAACGCGTCTGACCCCTTCGACGCCAGGTGGGCTTCGATACCCTCATACTCTAGGAGCTGGCGCAACGCTTCGCGAACTCCTTTCTCATCGTCGACGACGAGCACTCGCTTACTCATTCTCAACCCGACGGTAAAAGGTCACTCCATCCGACCGAACACGAACGTCCCCCACCGTTGGAGGAACGGAAACCAGCAACACGCCATCCGAGCCTCCCGACAGGCGGTTGATCAAGCGCCCGATCGCTACTCGAGGAAACGGAAATGAACGCACCGAGAATTCATCCACCTGCCACGCCAGTGCGCCTGGTGACCGGATCTCCGCGCGACCCGAGAATCGCACAGGCTCTCGGTCGTCGATGACGCGTGCGAGCGGGCCCAGTAGATCCCGCCCAAACACGTCCGTGAGCAACTGCCCCTCCAGGGTGAGACGGTCCCGTCCTGTTGCCACCCGAATGGAATCGAGCGCGCGACGGGCCGTGGCATCCAACCGCACGTCGAGCAGCGACGCAATCTCTTCCGGTGAGAAGACGACGACACCCGGACCGTCCGCCTGAGCGATCGCCGCCTCGCGCTGCTCAGCCGCTTGCAACGCCGCCGGGGAGGGAATGGCCGCTGACTCGACGGCAGGAGACTGAAACTCCGCCACCGCCCCGCGATACGCCCCGGCAAGCTCCGCCCGGAAGTACCACGCTGCCGCAAGACCGACCACCAAGACCGTGGCACATCCGACGGTCTCAAAGAACCCGCTCAGACACCCCCGTTTCATTGCGCGAAGCTCGCAGCGTGTCGGACGGTATAGCGAGGTCCATCCCGCCCAAGCGTGCTTTCCATGAGGTCCACGTGCTCCACGAAGCTCTCGGCCGAGTGATCGAGTTCGTGGATCAGCGTGCGAAGGTCCCCGAAATCGCTCGGACGCGCGCCGCGCTTTGCCCGGCCCAGTGTGAGGTGAGGCGAGAACGTCCGCAGCTCGAGAGGGAATCCCACGGGCTCGAGGCGCTGCTCAATCCGATGCTGCAAGATCTCGAGCGCCGGCGACGGTTCGCACCCGACCCAGACCACTCGGGGAGCGCCCCGTTGCGGAAAGACCCCGAATCCGCTGATGACCAATGGAAAGGGCTTGGTTCCGGCTACCGCTGCCTCTACGGCTTCCGTGACGGCCGCTTCCCGGTCCTGCAAGACGTTGCCCAAGAACTTGAGGGTGAGATGAATGCACTCTACGCGAACCCACTTGATCGGCGCCGAGCCCTCCCGTAACCCAGCGGCGGCGTCCCACACGCCCTGGCGCACGTCCTGGGGGAGGTTGATGGCGACGAACAGCCGCCTACTCGACCCGGACCTCTCTGACGGACTGCTCACACGCAACCGTTGTTGGTCAACATCCCGTGCAAACGGGGCCATGTGGCATGAAGATTAACACGAAAACGAGGTACGGGAACCCGAAGTGGGGATCGCAGTGTTACAACCGAAGGATGCCAGCAATCCACAACAGGGAGGCGGGTCACGCGATGCGAAAAACGATCATGAGCGCCGCGATCGGCGCAATTGGAATGGGGGCCGTCATCCCACTTTCGGCACAGTCTGTCCCGGGCTGGAAGACCGATTTCTCCAGGTTCACCGTCCCGCTCGATGAGATCGTGTCCGGCGGGCCACCCAAGGATGGCATCCCCGCGATTGACAACCCAACCTTTGAAGACGTTCGGCGGGCGGACCGCTGGCTCAAGGACCGGGAACCGGTCGTGCTCGTCGATCTGGATGGTGTGGCCAAGGCGTACCCGCTTCGCATCCTGATTCAACACGAGATCGTGAACGACGCCGTGGGACGCGTGCCGGTCTCGATCACGTACTGTCCCCTGTGCAACACTGCGCTCACGTTCGACCGGCGCTTCCAGGGCTTGCTACTGGATTTCGGTACGACCGGTAACCTCCGGTACTCGGATCTCATCATGTACGACCGCCAGACGGAAACCTGGTGGCAACAGGCAACGGGCGAAGGGATCGTAGGTCGGTTTGCGGGTGAGTGGCTCACGTTCGTGAGCTCGCCGCTGGTGAGTTGGAAAACATTCAAGACGCAGTATCCCGACGGACTCGTTCTCTCGAGGGACACGGGGTTCGACAGAACCTACGACAGGAACCCGTACGTGGGATATGACGAGCGCCCGGGCCCGTGGCGAAGTTTTTTCGACCGCACACCAGACAATCGGCTGCACCCCATGGAGCGAGTCGTCGCGCTGGACATCGGAGCGGAATCGCTCGCCTTCCCATTCGAATCGCTGAAGCGAAAGCGTGTCATCAATCACCGGGTTGGAGAACGACGCTTCGTGGTGTTCTGGGTTCCTGGAACGTCCAGCGCCGTGAACGCAACCACCATTGCCGGCGGACAAGACGTCGGATCCAGCACCGTCTTCGACCGGCAGATCGGATCACGGACGCTGACGTTTGAAGCGGTGGAAGACGACCACTTTCGTGATAGAGAAACCGGCACCGTCTGGAACGCCCTCGGATTCGCGGTTTCGGGGCCGCTGGCGGACAAACAGCTCACCGCGATTCCGCACGGCAATCATTTCTGGTTTGCGTGGGCGGCCTTCAAGACCGACGTACAGCTGATCAAGTAGGTCGGAGGCCCGACAACCGGCTGTAGTGCACGAGGTGTCGCAGCGCCGCCGCTCGGTCACCCGCTTGATCGTAGAGACGCGAGAGGTTGTAGTGCGTGTCCGCATGGTTGGGGTCGCTCGTGAGTGCATGCGTGTATGCGTCCACGGCGTCCCGCAGCAAGCCAAGATCTTCGAGCGCGACACCGAGATTGAATGCCGCCACGGCGTTATGTGGCGCGACCGATAGGGCCGCACGGTAGTGGTCCTCCGCCTCGGCCACCTTGCCCGCTTCATGCAGGAGGCGGCCCAAGTTGATTCTGGCATCGACGTCGGCGGGGTCGCGTTCGAGCGCCCTTCGGTACGCGTTTTCGGCCTCAAACACGTCCAGGGACTCGAGCGCAAGACCTTCCTTGAACGGATCCCGGCCCGTCCCCTGCCAGTCATCGTCGTCGTCATCTCGAGTTCGGCGAGGCAATAGCACCGAAACCGTTCCGCTGTCGGACTCCGCGTTGTCCGAGCTCGGACTGGGCGTCGTCGCGAAATCGAATTGGAGCTGCCCCGATTCGGGCTTCCACACCGCGTCGTTCCCTTTCGCTACGATGTCCCCGCCGTCGGCCGTAATGCGCACCGACGTGAGCGACGAACCCTCTGGGAGCTGATGCCGAAGATGCTTGAGGGCGCGCATCACCTTGCGTCGCGGAACCGTCTGGCTGAGCCCGGCGGCCGTTCTGAGCAGCACGATGTCCTGAAAGGAAAACCAATACTCGCCGCGCGGGCCGCGAAGCGGTGTGAGGACGCCCGAGCGGACATAGGATCGCACACGCTCGGCCGACAAGCCGAGGAGGCGAGCCACGTCTTGTGTGCTGTAACTACTCATGGGCGCGATGTGCCGTCATCGCGTGCGCCGGTTCAGGCCGATGCTTTCTTCCGTTTCGACGCGCTGGCGCGCTTCTTTGTTTTCTTCGTGATGCGACTCGCGGGTTTGCGCTCTGCGGCTTCACCTCCTGCACCGCCTGCGATGCTCGCCTTGAGCGCTTCCATGAGATCGATGATCTGTGACTGCGGCTCTTCGCTCGGAGCCACCGTGATTTCCTTGCCTTCGACCTTCTGCTGAATGAGATCCAACATTCGCTGCCGCACCTCGTCCGAAAACTCCTCCGGCTCAAAGACCTCGCTCGCTGCCTGCTCGATCAGCTGCACTGCCAGATCCAGCTCCTGTTGTTTGATCTCGGCTTCCCCAAGCGGTACCTCTGAAAACGGCTTGATCTCCTGGGGATAGAGCAGCTGCTCCATGATGAGCCCCTCGTCCCTCGGACGGAGCATGACGAGGTACTGTTTTCCGCGCGCCGCATACTTGGCGATGGCGACTCGCCCGGTCTTTTTCAGGGCGGCGCTCAGAAGGCGATAGGCGCGGTCACCCCCCTTGTCCGGCCCCAGGTAGTACGCCCTGTCGAGGTAGATGCGATCGACTTGCTCGGCAGGAATGAACTCAGTGATGTTCATCGACTGTGTCGATTGCTCCTCGATGGCCTTCAACTCCTCTGCGGTAAAGCGAACGTACTGGTCTTTGGCAAATTCATAGCCCTTCACCATCTCGCTCCGGGAGACTTTTTCGCCATCTTTTGGGCAGACATATTGCTGCTTGAGCCGAGTGCCGCACTTGTCGTGAAGCAGGTTGAACGAGATACGCTGCCCCGCTTCACCGGCGGAATACAGCTTGACCGGCACCGAGACGAGTCCGAACGAGATCGTTGCAGAAGCAATTGGACGGGCTGCCATAATCCGCGCACTCTTGTAGGGATTCTTTAATATAACTTCACCAGTATGGCCGCAAGGAAAACCTCCGCCGAAGACCGCCTAAGCGCCTACCGGGCAAAGAGATCGCCAGACCGGACGCCGGAGCCGTTCGGCGCCGGCGTGCAAAGCGGTGGGCATTTGTTCGTGATCCAACAGCATTCGGCCAGAAACCTCCATTACGATCTCCGGCTGGAGATGCATGGGGTCCTGGTCTCCTGGGCCGTGCCCAAAGGCCCGTCGCCCAATCCTGCTGACAAGCGACTCGCAATGCATGTCGAGGATCATCCAGTGGAGTACGGCGAATTCGAGGGGATCATTCCCGACGGCAACTACGGCGCGGGCTCCGTCATCGTATGGGACAAAGGCGTCTGGATTCCACTCGAAGACCCTGAGGAGGGCATGACCAAGGGGAAACTGCTATTCGAGTTGCGGGGATACAAACTCCGTGGGAGGTGGACGCTGGTGAAGACGCGGCAAGAACCGAACAGCTGGCTGTTGATCAAGGAGCGGGACGCCTACGCGACCGAATCCGGTACCGAGTCGCTGCCTGCCGATTCCATCTATTCGGGACTGACGGTCGATCAGCTGCGACAACCCGAGTCACGCACGCAAGAACTCGTGCGTGACCTGGAAGACGCGGGGGCACATCCGGCGGCGGTTCGCGCAAAGGATGTCAAGGTCATGCTGGCCGAAACGCGGCCGGACGCATTCACGAGCGACGGTTGGCTGTTCGAACTCAAATACGACGGGTACCGCCTCATCGCCGCCCGCGAAGACGGTGAGGCGGTGCTGTATTCCCGTGCCGGGAACGCCCTGACCGAAACCTTCCCCGAGATTGCTCGTGCGGTGAGCGCCCTGCCCTACGACGGTGTCATCATCGACGGCGAGGCCGTCGTGCACGACGACACGGGCCTTCCCAGCTTTCAGCGATTACAGAAACGCGGGCGCTTGAATCGCCGCATGGATATTCAGCAAGCAGCGCTCGATCTGCCCGCCACGCTGTATGCGTTTGACCTGCTGGCGTTCGAGGGCTATGACGTCCGGCCCGTGCCGCTCCGAGACAGAAAGCGACTGTTGCGAGAGCTTCTCCCGAACGCGGGTCCCATCCGGTATTCGGATCATGTCGAGACGCAAGGCGAGGCAATGTATCAACAGGTCGTCAAGCTCCGTCTGGAGGGACTGGTCGCGAAAAAGGCAGACGAGCCGTACCGGGAGGGGCGCTCGCCGCACTGGCTCAAGATCCGGGCCGATCGCACCGACGATTTTGTGATCGTTGGCTACACTGAGCCCAAGGGCGCTCGAGAAGGATTTGGGGCACTACACCTGGCCCAGTACCACGGGGATCGATTGACCTACGCCGGCCGGGTTGGCACCGGATTCAGCGGCACGGAGCTGGATTCGTCCTACGAGCTGCTGAAAGGGCTCGAACAGCCCAAGCCATCCTGTTCAGGGGAGCTGCCGAGGGGAAGGGAACATCACTGGATTGCTCCAGAGCTCGTCTGCGAAATCCGTTTCAAGGAGATCACGGATGTCGGCTTCCTCCGACACCCTGTTTTCGTTCGGTTTCGGGACGACAAAGCGCCTCGGGAATGTCTAGCCGAGCAGAGCGACCAACAGCTCGACGAGCCCGTTGCGGTCACCGATCATTCGGTCGAGCGCGTCGTTCCTTTCTCCAACCTCGACAAGATGTTTTGGCCGGAAGAGGAGTACACCAAGGGAGACCTCATCGAGTACTACCGATCCGTCTCCCGCTGGATCCTCCCGTACCTGCTCGATCGACCGTTGGTGTTGACGCGGTACCCGGACGGCATCGAGGGAAAATCGTTCTATCAAAAGGACGCGCCTGGATTCGCACCGGAGTGGATTCGGACCATTCGTGTGTGGAGCGAAGGGTCCGAACGCGAGCTGGACTACTTTATTTGCGAAGACGAGGAGTCGCTGCTCTACATCGCCAACCTCGCATCCATCCCCCTCCATATCTGGTCGAGCCGTGTCGCGGCCCTCGAGCGACCTGACTGGTGCATCCTCGACCTCGATCCAAAGGATGCGCCATTCTCGGATGTCATCCGCATCGCCCAGGTGACGCATGAGCTATGCAGCGAGATTGAATTACCGAATTACATCAAGACGAGTGGCTCGTCAGGACTTCACGTGCTGCTTCCGCTCGGGCGCCAGTGGACGTACGAACAGTCTCGCGCGTTGGGCGAACTCTTGGCTCGAGTGATCGTCGCGCAGTGCCCGGATATTGCGACCATCACGCGGCATGTCTCGAAGCGGGAAGGCAAGGTCTATGTGGACTACATGCAAAACGGTCATGGGCGTTTGCTGGTTGCGCCGTTCAGCGTTCGCCCCAAACCGGCGGCTCCGGTCTCGACACCGCTCGAATGGGAAGAGGTGACCTCGAGCCTCACCATGACCGACTATACCATCCGGACCGTGCCTCAGCGGTTGGCGGCGATGAAGCGTGATCCGATGGTCGACGTCATCGATCAGCGTGCCGACCTGGCGCGAAGCCTGAACCTCCTGACCGCGAAACTCAGTTGAAGCAGCGGACCATCCATTTCCAAGTGGGAGAATCCGACCGGCATGTGACCGGGCTCCTGGTTCGTCCGA
>JBFHWR010000127.1:0-10387 GCA_041599395.1 Gemmatimonadales bacterium
GCCCGCTGCGCAGGCGACATCGGTTGTGCCGTCATCGGAACCGCCATCGACGACGACGACGTCGACCACGCACGAGAGGTTTGCCACGTCTTCGAGAATCCCGCTGACCATATGGGACTCACGGAGGGTTGGGATGACGACTCCAACGGTCGTCATGGGACCGGGGAAGGTGCAGCGCGCTCCGCGTCAAACCTGCGCCCACTGAGAGCAAGCGGTGGACACGTCGTGCGACCGAATCCGGCCACGATCACCGACCCGAAGCGAATACCGCGGTGTCGTTCAAGGTCCAATCGTAGTCGTTGAATTCGAGTTTGGGTGCAGCGGCTTGCCGCAGATATGCGGCGTCGCCTTCCGGCACATACCGGAGCAGGAACTCGAGCACGCCACGCTCGCCGCCGAAATCGTCTCCGTACCAGTCGAGAATTTTGTTGACATGGACGACGGGTCTGTCTCCCCGCTCCAGACGGTACTGGTGCGGATCGTCAATGAAACGTTGCACCGCTTCATCGAGCTGTGATTCCAGACCGTCGGTTTTGTATGCAGTCGGTGCGAGCACGGGACAGGACCTGGAAGCACAGTTTACTGCAAAGTGAATGCGAGGTTCGCCCATCGGCCGGATGATTTCGTGTTCGATCCCGTCCAGCGAACGCTCCCTGCCGGCGATCGAACAGAATTCCTGCTTCCACGTGTTGGGAATCTGCCGAATGGAGTTTGCCGGCACACCGGCCAACGACTTGACGAGTGATGAGGGGAAGCTCGCCCTCTTGATGGGATAGTGGTCGATGACGAGCTTCAACGCACACGCGTTGTACGCGTTGATCCAAAATGCCAGCGCCGCATGCCGCGATGCCTCGGAAACTGCCTGCTCGGAGGCTTCGTCCAACTCCCGAAGGTATGCGTCCAGGTCCGCGCGTCCGCGCTGGAGACCGGAGTAATCCACCAACCCGCCGTGTATGTAGCGCGCGAGCACCCGGTCAAACGTGGTGTGATCCGGCAGATCTTGCGCCCAGAGAACCGGCGCAATCATCACCAATAACACGCTGAGCATAGCAAACCTACGCATAATCACGCCTCCGTGGACGTGCCGGTTGGCAGTTTCAATCCCAGCCGCTTAGCGACAAACGGGATCAGCGAGAGGAGCAACAACAGACCGGCCGCGATCCACAATCTGACTTTCGCATCATGGCTGGCAGTTGTCGAGCCCTGGACCAGGGCGTCTGCAAAGAAGGTGTACACCAAAGTCCCCGGGAGGATTCCAATGACCGTTGCGAGCGCGTAGTCCCGCCACCGCATTGCCGTGAGCCCGGAACCGAAATTCAACGCGTTGAACGGCACGAGAGGAACGAGTCGCAGCACGAAGAGCCCAAAGAAGCCATGTTGCTCTGTCGCACGGTTGAGTCCCTGAAGCCGCTTCCCTGCCAGCCGCTCGATACCGTCGCGCCCGAGGGCTCGGGAGAGCAGAAACGCCGCGTTTGCACCGATGTTGGCACCGAGACTGTTGAAAAGCGCACCCCACCAGAACCCGAATACGGCGCCGCCACCGATTGTGAGCAAGGAGCCAGGGAGCGCGAGCGCCGTTGCAACGGAATAGCCTGCCACAAAGATGACCGGTGCCCACATCGACTCCCGAATTGCGCCGAGCGCGTTCACGAGACCGTCTCTCGTCAAATACCCGCTAAGCGGCGTGGCCCGGACGATCACCGCAGTCAACCCGAGGATCGCGACCAGCAGAACAAGCTTCAGGTAGGGATTCCGGCGAGTCACGTCAGCCACTGCACAACCCGCCTCAGCAACTTTCCACTGTTACCGCTGAGTTTCGCCCTGTAATAGCCGTCCGCCGTCCGCTTCACACCCTCCACCATCGTAGGGTACGGATACACCACCTGGGCCAGCTTCGGAAACGGAATCCCTCGTTTCATTGCGATCACGAGCGGCATAATCAGCTCACCCGCTCCGCTGGCGACTATTGTCGCGCCGAGTATCGTGCCGCGTTTGCGCGTTACGACTTTGACAAAGCCTGTTGCATGGCCGTCGACAATGGCGCGGTCGAGATCCTCCAGATCGTAGCGATAGACCGACACATCCGAGTGCCGTGCTCGCGCTTCCTCCTCTGTAGCTCC
The DNA here is from genome assembly GCA_041599395.1 of Gemmatimonadales bacterium. Classification (GTDB taxonomy): domain Bacteria; phylum Gemmatimonadota; class Gemmatimonadetes; order Gemmatimonadales; family GWC2-71-9; genus JBFHWR01. The sequence goes on from JBFHWR010000127.1 coordinate 2,121, forward strand.
CACCCGGGCAACCTCGGGATCGGTGTACGTCACCCATGGTACTGCCCGATAGTCGCCCTTCGAGGAAAACGGGAACACTGCATTCCGAAGCACGAGCTTTGCTTGGTAGTCGGCGACGTGGGTGAACTGTAAACCGCCGGCCACGTCTCCCGCCGCCCAGATCCCGGGGACGTTCGACCGGAGATTCCGCCCCACCTTGAGCGCGCCGTTCTCGAGTTTGACACCGGCAGCTTCAAGACCAAATCCCTCCCCATTCGCGCGGCGTCCCGTCGCGGCGAAGATCTCGTCCACTACCACAGACTGCGGTTCGGCGCCCTCCACGGCGGCTGTGACTGTTTTCTCCCCGTTGCGCGTCGCCACCACCCGCTCGACACGCGCACTCGTGTGCACGGTGATGCCCTCGGCATCGAGCGCCGCGGCAATTGCGCTGCTTGCATCAGGATCTTCGCGCGGCAGGCACCGCGGCAACATCTCGAACACCGTCACCCGTGCGCCGAGTCGGCTATACACCTGCGCGAACTCGAGCCCGATGGGGCCGGCGCCCAAAATGGCGATGCGATTCGGCAGCGTGTTCTGGTCGAACGCGTTCATGTGAGTGAGCGGCTTCTCTTCGGCGAGACCCGGGATAGGCGGAATCGTTGGCCGGGAACCCGTCGCAATAACGATGCGGCGGCTGTGGAGCATGCGCCCGTCGACGGAGACCCGTCGCGGCGCTATGACCTGAGCGTTCCCGAGCACGACCTCGACCCCGAGCTTGCTAAACCGCTCCGGGTCGTCGTGCACGGCGACGCGGGCGCGAGCAGCACGCATCCGTTCCATCACGTCCCGAAACACGTGTGAGGGCGCGGCCCCGATCAGGCCCAGCCGATCCGCGTGGCGCATGTGATACGCGAGTTTGGCAGATGCGATCAACGCCTTGCTGGGCACGCATCCGGTCCAGAGACAGTCGCCGCCGAGGGCGTCCCGTTCGACAAGGGCCACTTTGAGCCCGAGCGACGCGCCGCCTGCCGCGGTCACGAGCCCCGCCGTCCCGCCACCTATAGCGATGAGATCAAAGGTTTCCATCCGTTGCCGAATAGAACGTAACCCGGTCAGTGGAGGTTCCGTGAGATAAGGAAGGTTTTCGGCGGCGGGCTCTTAGCCCGGGACTCCCATACGCACGCCGATTCCACGCTCCACAGGTTGCTGCCTGGGCTACGGCATGGCCAACAGCCGTTTTGTCGTTCGCGGAGGAACACAAAAGGATACAGAGGGGGTGTTGCGTGGGCTCCGTGTCCTTTCTGCGGTCTCTCCGAGTCCTCTGCGGTTCTCTCTATCGGCAGTGCCGGTCATTCAATACTGTCTTGGAGACCGGGCTTGGGGTCTCGACGCCGCGATCAGAAGATGCGAACCGATTGCCGGAATTCCGTCTCCAGCTCAGTCGCAATTTCCTTGAAGTAGTCTCGCAGCCCGTCGGTCATGATGTCACGGCGCCACGACAGGTCTTCCGCGAGACGGACGCGCGTTTCCGCCATGAACTCGACGGAGTAGAGCCCCGGCCGGCGCCGGCTGGCACGCGCCCGGATGGAGATGCGGCTCATGCCTTGTTCGATACCCCGCTCGATTTCATCGGGCAATGGATAGCGGCCGGTCCATCCGGTCACGAACGAGATGTACTCGCCCGACTGGCTTTCTTCCTCGATCTCGAATCCGCGGCGTTCGAGCACGAACCGCGCCTCGCGGTTGAGATCGTTGGCGGTGGCCAGGCCCAGGCCGTGCTGATAGGTGTTCGCACTCGGCCCGCCGCTACCGGATGCTGCGCAGCCCATACTACCGAGTGTTACGGCCATAGCGACAACGTGTATGAAGCGCCGCATGGCGGCCCCTTTCGGAAGTCGACTGGTGAAAGATCAAAAGGCCACCACGGTTTGACGTGGTGGCCTTTTGAATCTACTGCTTTAGCACACCCCTAACTGGCGGTGTTCCTCCGGTTCAGTGGTACCGCGTCAACGACGCGGCGGCTGTGCTCAATTGGGATCTATCGGGCTGACTTCGCTGCTCCGGACTGAGATACACTGCGCGCGCCGGAACCCTCGTTCCCGAAGACGGTTGCATGGCGAACCCGGGTGCCCCGATAGGACCAAGACCGAGCGCTTTGCCCTCGGAACCGACCCCTCCGTACGTGTAGGGAGGTTTCGCCAGGATCTCCAGTTCAAGGCCGGGAACGGCGAAGTGGGTCGGCGTTCCCTCAACCGGCCCGTCATGGTGATTGGGTCCGGTCGAAACGAGGGGGCCAAGCCCACGGCGGTCGAAGTACGCGCAACCGCTGCACATGGCGAAGTTCTCAATCCGCCGTTCGTAATTCAGCTTGATCATCAGCTCTTCAACGGACTCGCTGGCCTGAGCCGGCGGTAAGTTACCCCCTCCGACGCGGGTCACGTTGATGATGTCAACGGCCCCCTGCTTGTTCCCTGTCCGCAGTAAACCTTCAGCCTTCTGGAGCTGCTCCCCTTGGTACAGCATGTGCGGGAACAAACCGCTGCGGCCGCCGACGACCCAGGCACCATAGCGCTTGTGACCGTAACGGGAGTGATGCTCCGTACCGCGGTTGGCCGGGAAGTTAGCATTGCCTTTGAATTGGAAGTACGTCCCATCGGCTTCCCCGTCCCCCGGCGCGTTCACCCGCGCATCAGCCGATACGATGGTGATGTCATCCCGGTTTTCGAAGAAGGTGCCGAGCCAGGTCTGGTACTCGCCGCTCGTGTCGTAGAGCCCGATCGTTTTATAATCGGCACGGCCCCACGTGTTGCTGTTGACTTCGTTTGAACGTCGAATGAAGTAGCTGTCCCACTTTTCGCCGGCATCACCCAAAATCATGAAGTCCTCGGTGATCCCCTGATCGACGTGGCTGATGACCGACGCCCAATCAACGGCGGCACGCTCCGCCGGATCCCGTGCAAACCTCGGAATGATCCGTGCGAGTTGCGAATGGGCGTATCGGACCAACTGGGCGGCCGAAAGCTCATTGCCGTTGATCCACGACGGTGGCGTCGTGAAGCTCCCGCCGGACGCGATACTGATCGCCTCCTCGATGTTCGCCACGGCTTCCGCGGCCACTGCCGGGTAGGCCTGTAGCTCCAGCACGTCCTCGAGACTGACGGTCTCGTTTAACACGAACGCCGAATCGTACATCATGGCGAGCCACGCGTGGGAGAGCCCTTGCACGAGCTTCGCAAACGACCGCGCGCGAACCACGTCCATCTCGGCGGCCACGGCGGGAACCTCCAACGCCAGCAGCGCGTCGTACAGGGACGAGAGCGGCGTGTAGGCATTGTACCACCCGTTCTGCGTAAAGTTCCGATAGTTCCATGAGGTGGTGTTGGGCCATGGCTCTCGGGGCTCCGAGGACAACTGCTGCATGCCGAAGTTGCCCCACGACATACTCAACTCATCCGCGGCGGTGCTGAGGGCGAGGGTTGGATAACCGTTCTCCTGAAGCCCCTCCCACCAGGCAAAAAACGCGCCCGAGATGAGCCCTTCGATATCGCCCGCCTCGGCGAGCGCCCGCTCGCGGTCGGGGTTGTTCTGGTTCGTGACATCCAGATCGGTCAGCGTCTCGATGTCGTCACACGCCACGAAGGTGAAGGCGAGCAACGCGACCGATCCAAGTCGAAGCCATTTCATGTGCCAATCCTCCTCGCTCTGATTGGAGCGGTCAAAATTCAATCTCGACGCTGCCGGTCCACGTCCTGAAGTTCGGATAGCCGAACCCGTCGAAGCGGTAGATGGCGGCGTCGCCAGATGTAGAGACTTCAGGATCGTATCCGGGATATCCCGTCCACGTGTGGACGTTCCGGCCGATCAAGGCTAGGGAAACGCGGGACATGAACCCGCCAAACAGACCCGAAAGCTGATCCTCGTTGAAGCTGTACCGCAGCGCCAGCTCACGGAACTTGAGATACGTCCCGTCCTCGACAAAATGGCTATTCACTGCGTTCACATCATAGAGGATCGTGTAGTACGCGGTCGGCTTCTTGGTGTTCTCGACTTTTCCCGCCTGATCCACGCTTTGCGCGTTCAGCTCGCGCAGCGGCCACTGGGCGGTATTGTTGTAGATGTCGCCGCCGATCTGGGCGTCGAACAGCGTGTAGATCGAGAACCCTTTATAGCGGAACGTCTGACCGAACCCGAAGTTGAAATCGGGCTGCGTAGCGCCGACCCGCAAGAAGTTGGTCGTGTCAATGACCACCGAGTTATCCGGCTGCACAGTGCTTCGTTCTTCCTGCGCCTTGATCGGCATGCCAAAGACGAACGGCGTGCCGTCGATCTCGATCATGCGTCCGTACAGATTCTTGTCGATTCCGTCGGTCCACACGTTGCCGCTTCCGACCGCGACGAGGTAGCCGTCGTCGTTCATGTCGAACTGGTCACACGCAGCTCCGAACCCGCCGGCCGTCAGGAGGTCGCTGCATTTCGTAGCCCAGCGGTCACCGTACATGGTGCCCAGGACCTCGTTCGCACGTACGAACCAGGCATTCCCAGGCCCGGTTCGGAACGCCGGCAGATTGAACTCGGTGATCTTCTGGCGGGTCCGGTCCCACACAAAGTTGAAGTTCCAGTTGATGTCGCGTGTCTGAATCACCGACGCCTGGAGTGTGGCTTCCCAGGTATTGGTCTTCAAGCGTCCGGCGTTCCTCCACTGGTTGCCGAAGCCGAAGACGCCGGCCAGTGGCACCTCCAATAGCTGGTCCCTGACATCGGTGTTGGCATACGTCACCGCGAGTGAAACGCGACCAGCGGCGATCAGGTCAACACCGAACTCGTTCTCGGTGGCGAACTCCGGCTTCAAGTCCTTGTTGCCGAGGTTGCCCTTGCTCACGGAACCCGCGTCGACGATGTACGTCTCGTACTGGGCGTCGAAATTGGGACGTCCACCCGCCGTGCCGCGAGAAAACCGCAACTTGAACTCATCGATCAAGCCGTCAGGCCAGAAGGACTCTTCAGAAACGCGATACGCGCCGCCGACTCGGTAGTACCAGCGCCAGCGCTGGTCGACACCAAACAACGAGCTGCCGTCACGGCGCACCAGCGCGTCGACGATGTAGCGATCCCTGTAGTCCAACTGGGTGCTCAGGAAATAACCCAGCGACCTGATCTCGGCAGAGCTACCGGTAACCGACGAGAGCGCGTTGTCGCCGACGTCCAGGTCCTGCACGTTGTCAACCACGAGATCCTGTGCCCGGGCCTGGAAGAATTGATCCTGGCTTCGCTCCATCAGCACCCGCCCCTTGGCGATCACGTTCAGGTCGTCCCCGAGCGTCTTGGTCCACGTGGCGGTGGCGGACGCGTTAATCGACTGATCGAAGTTGCCGGATTTCGTCAACCGTCCGTTGTTGATCTCGCTAGCGTCAATGGTGCGGAATCCTTTGAAAAAGAACTCGCTCCGGTTCCGGTCCGAGCGATCGAAGCTGAAGTCGGTCGAAAGATCGAACTCCTGCACCGGCCGCCAGCGAAGCCGAAAGCTCCCGAGTACGCGGCTCCGTTTCCGAACTTCATTGGCATTGGCGATCGCGTACAGCGGGTTTTCCTCAACTACAGTCGGATCGGGTTGGATAAGAAAGTCCTTGTCGTTCTTTCGTGCCGAGCAGGTCAGAGCCAACTCGGCGCGGCAATCCGCCTTATCGACAGGGTTCAGCTCGCTCAAGTCGATATCGATAGGATAAAAGTTCAACGAGTAGAACGGGTTGAACCCGCTGGTCGGATCGTCGTCGGTGGACTGCGAATAGTATGCGCTCGCCGAGAAATCGAACGCCGAGCCGATCCGGTGGTCCACGTTCACCCGCGCGCCGCGGCGCTCGTAACCCTCGACGAAGTCAACGATGCCGGCTTCACGGGTGTTGCTAAACGAGGCACGGAAGTTGGTGGCTCCCGTCCGATGCGACACCGTGACGGAATTGGTATAAAACGTCCCTGGATCGTAGAACTGGTCCAGATGGTCAAACGTCCGCCCCGGAAACGGATTGTCCGAGATCGCATAACTCCACGAGTCGGCCCCGTCGGTCATCTCCACCAAATCGTCGGCGCGCGGTTCCCGTTCCGTCACCGGATTGCCGTTGGCATCCGCGTACGAAGATCCGTCGGCCGTGAGCTTCTTGAAGTGTGACTGTGCAACCGGAATCTTCTTCTGGAGCATGTTCCGGCCGACTTCGGTCCGGACGGTGATCCTCGTTTCACCCTCCGGTAGCTCGCTGCCCCGCATAGTCGTGATCGAAATCACGCCGTTGGCGGCCCGTGCGCCGTACAGCGCCGCAGCGGCTGCCCCCTTCACGACCTCGACGTTCTTGATGTCGAGCGCATCCACGTCGCGCAGATCGCCCGCGCCCAGGATCACGCCATCGACCACGTACAGCGGCTCGTTGGTCCGACCATCGGTGTTGATACTGGTGGCACCGCGGAGTAAGACTGTCGTACCGGCGCCGGGACGGCCGCTTCCTCTGATGACCTTGACACCGGACACCTTTCCGCGGAGCGACTCCTCCGCGTTCGCTGCCGGTACCGGGAGGTCCTCCGCCGCCACCTGATCTACCGTGAACGGGAGCTTTACCGCCTGGGTCGCCTCCGCTACACCGGTCACGACGACACCCTCGATTCGGAGGATGCTGGCGTTCAAGGAGAAGTTGACGGTGGCGGGGAGGTTGGCGGTGACTTGCTGATTGGTAGCGGTTACAGATTGATACCCGATAATCTGTACGCGCACGTCGTACGTACCGACCGGCACGTTCTCAATCGCAAAGTACCCGTTCTGGTTGGTGACACCCGACAGTTGAGTGCCAACCACCGTGACCTGCGCACCCTGCAGCGGGTCGCGTGTCTGGGTTCTCCTGACCGTCCCCTCGATGCGGCCGGTCTGCGCGAGCACTTCACCGGCACCGAGAAAGAGGGTCAGGACGGCCAAGCCCAAGACTTGGCCGAATCGTCCTGACAACGAGTGGAACATATGTCCCTCCTGCGGATTGGGAATCACGTGCAACCGCCGAGAGTGGAAGCAGATTTACTCCACGCAACTCCCGCGGCTGCTGATTTCCGGTTTACTCCTGCCGTCGCCATGCCTGCGCGCCTCAGCTGGAGGGCGGGCGCGAAGGCACTACTCCTATTCTAAAGCGTCCTTAATTGAACGAATGACGTTCGCGACTGGTAACGATCCTGTCAAGATAGTGGCCGGTGGCGACACGGGAAGGTGGAAGTAAATCCATTTATCACATCGTGTTACGATGACATACCCCGTTGCCTGAATTCCACGCGGGCGTTGCGAACCACACCGCGGAATTCGGGCGTCGCCTCAAAACCTGAAACGGCCCGGAGCTGTCCCCGAGTTGTTGCCCATCCGGATGCCGACGTAGCTTCCTCCCCACCTCGACCGCGTGAGATTATGGTCCTGCTCACTCCAACCGCCAAGCTGGCCGCGATCGCGCCGTTGTTCCTGACTGCAACATGGGCGTGTGCCAAGCCACCCGTTCCCGAATGGCAGGAGATGGGAACCCACCGGTGGCGCGAGTTATCGGTGCCGCGGGGGAAAGTCGGTTTCGACCGGTTGTCGGGGTCGCGAACCGGGATCCGGTTCGTCAACGACGCCACGCAAGAGCAGACACTCCGCAACAGGCACCTCGCGCACGGAGCGGGTGTCGCCCTGGGGGACGCCGACGGGGACGGTTTGACCGACGTTTTCCTGGGCCGTACCGACGGTCCAAATGCGCTGTACCGCAACCTGGGGAACTGGAAGTTCGAGGATATCGCTGTCCACGCAGGGGTGGCAGCGGCGGAAAAAATCACCACCGGGGCCGTGTTTGCCGACGTCGACGGAGATCGAGATCTCGATCTTTTCTTGGCGGCGCTCGGATCGCCTCCCTCGGTCTTTGTGAATGATGGAACCGGCGTCTTTACGGAACGCGTCGTCGACGTGGGGACGACCCGGCCGCGGGGAAGCACGACCATCGCGCTTGCCGATCTGGAAGGCGACGGGGACCTCGACGCGTACGTGACCAACTACAAGTTCGCAACTGCGCTCGATCTGTTCGCGCCGGACGAACGGGCCTTTGATCGGGTGGTCCAAAAAACTGGCGATCGCTACGAGGTCGCACCGGAGTTCCAGCAGCACTACCGCGTCGAGACGCGGCCGGACCTGAACGCAGTCGTCCGCATTCAGCGCGCGGAACCTGATGACCTGTTGCTGAACGACGGGACCGGGGCGTTTACGCGAGCCGCGTTTTCCGACGGCCGATTCCTCGACC
>JBFHWR010000128.1:0-10310 GCA_041599395.1 Gemmatimonadales bacterium
GCCGCTCGCCCGCTACACCACGTATCGAATCGGCGGTCTGGCGGGCGCACTGGTCAAGCCGCAAGGAGTCGAGGATGTCGCGGCGCTCATGCAGTTCTGTCGGGAGTCCGGAACCCAATGGCTCGTGTTGGGATTGGGCTCGAACGTCTTGATCGCCGACACCGGGTTCGATGGCCTCGTGATTCGTCTCGGCCGAGGCATGGATGGCGTGCGGCACAGCGCCGAGGCGCCGGAGATCTGGCACGTTGGCGCCGGGCTTCCGACCCCCCGGCTGGCGCGGCAGACTGCGCGAGCCGGGATGGCGGGGGTGCATCGGCTGATCGGCGTTCCCGGAACAGTCGGTGGCGGCGTCTTCATGAACGCGGGAGCGCACGGGCAGGAATTCAAAGCCGCCGTCCGCCGCGCCGCGATCGTGGATGACGAGGGGACGGTCCGTCTGCTGGACGCGTCGGAGATTTCCTGGAGGTACCGAGCGAGTGGCATTCGCGGGATCGTCACGTCCGCCGAGCTGGCGTTGACCCCGGCCGACTCCAACGTCCTGTTTCGAGAGATCCGCCGCCATTTCCGCTGGCGGCGCGAGGGGACGCCGTTCGATCAACCCTGTTGTGGATCCGTGTTTCGGAACCCCGCGCCCGACACTGGGGCCGACGGGCGGACTGCCGGGCAGCTGATCGATGCCGTTGGACTCAAGGAATTTCGGATCGGAGACGCGCAGGTCTCGTCAAAGCACGCCAACTACATTGTCAATCTCGGAAACGCGTCGGGGAGCGACGTCATGGCGGTGATTGAGGCAGTGCGGGAGCGGGTCCTTCGCTCAACGGGAATCGCGCTTGAACTCGAGGTCAAGATCATCCCATGACCGATTACTTTGCACACGAAAGCGCATACGTCGACGAGGGCGCCACGGTGGGCGCGGGCACGAAGATCTGGCATTTCTGTCATGTCATGCCGGACGCCGTGATCGGGGAGTCGTGCACGTTGGGGCAAAACGTCGTCGTCATGTCCCGCGTGCGGGTTGGAGACCGCGTGAAGATCCAGAACAACGTGTCGCTGTATGAAGGGGTAGTCTTGGAAGACGACGTCTTTTGCGGACCGTCGTGCGTGTTTACCAATGTGAGTACGCCCCGGGCAAACGTGTCACGGAGGGACGAGTACCGGCAAACGATCGCGCGGCGCGGCGCGACGATCGGCGCAAACGCGACGATCGTGTGCGGGATCACGCTTGGGGAATTCTCGTTTGTCGGCGCCGGGGCGGTGGTGACGTCGGACGTCCCACCACATTCCCTCATGGTCGGTGTGCCGGCGCGGCGAGTCGGCTGGATGTGCCGCTGTGGCGAACGGCTTCACCCCGTAGGCGATCGCGCGACCTGCGATCGTTGCGAGTCCGAGTACGGCCTGATCGACAGCGGCCTCGTCGCAATTGACCGCACCGAGAAGCTCGGCTAAGTTAGTTTGTTTATTGAACTTCGGAGTTCTGTGACCGTTCCGTTTCTGGACCTGAAGGCCCAGTTCGAGTCCATTCGCGACGAGGTGCTCCCCGCGCTGTTATCGGTGGTCGAGACCCAGCGGTTCATTCTTGGCGACCCGGTGTGCGAGCTGGAGGAGGAAATCGCGCGGCTCTGCGGGGTCCGGTTTGGCATCGGGTGCGCGAGCGGGACCGACGCATTGTTCCTGCCGCTCAAAGCGCTCGACCTCGTTCCACACGAGGAGGTCATCACGACGCCATTCACGTTTTTTGCCACGGCCGGCGCCATCGTCAACGCAGGCGGTCGTCCGGTGTTCGTCGACATCGAGCCGGCGTCGTTCAACATCGACACGACACGCGTCGAAGCGGCAATAACCGAACGGACGAGGGCGCTCTTGCCCGTCCATCTGTTCGGCCAGATGGCGGCGATGGACCGGCTGGTCCCGTTGGCTGAGGAGCATGGACTTCCCATCATCGAAGATGCCGCGCAGGCGATCGGTGCGAGACAGCGCGTAGGCGGTGGATGGCGCGCCGCCGGCTCGCTGGGCGTTGCCGGCGCGTTCTCGTTTTTTCCCACCAAGAACTTGGGAGGCTGGGGGGATGGCGGGATGGTCGTCACCGATGACGAGGCATTGGCCGATCGGATTCGCCGCCTACGAACCCATGGCGGGCGGAAGATGTACCACCATGCCGAGGTCGGCGTCAACAGCAGACTGGACGCCCTCCAGGCTGCGATCTTGCTGGCCAAGCGGTCGCACCTCGAATCGTGGAACGCGGCGCGTCGTCACAACGCAGCGGCATACACGGCGGCGTTTCGCGACGTGGAGGGGATCGAGACGCCCGTGACGGCCGCCGGAAACGAGCACGTGTTTCATCAGTATACGGTCCGTGCCGCGCGCCGCGACGCGCTTCGCGCGCATTTGTCTGCCAGACAGATTGGGGCGGCCGTGTATTATCCCGTGCCGCTGCACGCGCAGCCGTGTTTCGCGCAGCTGGGCTATGAGGCCGGGCAATTCCCCGAATCCGAACGGGCTTGCGCCGAGGTCTTGTCATTGCCCATCTACCCCGAACTCGCCGAACGCCAGCGAGACGCGGTGATCGCCGCCGTGCGTGAGTTTTACGCGTGAGCGTTCTCAGGCTTGCGGTGATCGGCGCGGGAAGCTGGGGGCGCAATCACATTCGGGCGGTTGCGGCAAATCCAGAAGCGGAACTCGCGGCCGTCTGCGACCTCAATCCGGATCGCCTCACGGCGGTCCAACAACAGTATCCCTCGATATTGGTCACCGAAGACCTCGATACGGCGCTCCAAAACGTGGACGCAGCCGTGATCGCGACGTCGGCGGCGACGCACGCCGAACTGGCCACCAGCGTGCTGGAGCGGGGCTTGCCCGTGTTGGTCGAGAAACCCTTTGCGCTGTCGGTGCGGGATGCGGAGGCAGTCGCCAAGCTTGCAGACGATGTGGGCGTTCCGGTCCTCGTGGGCCATCTCCTGCTGTTTCACCCGGCGATTCAGCGGCTCAAGAGCTTGCTCCATGCTGGCGACTTGGGGAACATCTACTACTTATACGGGCAGCGGGTCAACCTGGGCCAGTTGCGCCCTGATGAAAACGCGCTGTGGAGCTACGGACCGCACGATGTGTCCATAACGCTCGACCTGCTCAACGAATTGCCCACGAAGATCGTTGCGCAAGGCAGGAGCTACATTCAGCACGGAATCGAGGACGTGGTGTTTCTGACCATGGAATTTGCGTCCGGCATCATCGCGCACGTCCAGATGTCGTGGCTTGATCCGCACAAGGAGCGGCGGTTGACGGTGGTGGGGTCAAAGAAAATGGTGGTGTTTGATGACATGCAACCGCGGGAGAAGCTCAAGGTCTACGACCGCGGCGTCGATCGGCCTCCCGAGTACCGATCGTACGGCGAGAGCCTGTCGATTCGTGAAGGTGATATGTTCAGTCCACGCGTCCCCAATCTCGAACCGCTCACGGTCGAGCTGGCTCATTTCCTCGCCGCAGTGCGGGGCGAGGAACCCGTGCGGGTCTCCGCTGCCGATGGAGTCGCGGTGGTGCGTGTGCTCGAGTCCGCAACCGCATCCCTGCGAGCAGGCGGAACCCCGATTGATCTCTCACCAGTGAACGTGTAGAAAAGCCGATGGACTATCGCTCAGCGCTCATTGCCAAAGCACAAGACCATTCTGGTGTCATCGGGGTGGTCGGCCTCGGATACGTGGGTCTGCCGCTCGCTGTCGAGATCGCCGAAGCCGGGTACAACGTCCTGGGGTTCGACGTCAGCGCGGACGTGGTCGACACGGTCAACGCAGGTCGCTCGCATGTGCTCGATGTCGAGTCGGCACGCCTCGCCGCGCTGGTCTCGACCGGTCGGATCTGTGCCACTTCGATGATGGACCGGCTGAGTGAGGTGGACGTGATCTCCGTGTGCGTCCCGACGCCGCTCTCCAAGACCAAGGACCCCGACGTGTCGTATGTGATGGCGGTTGCGGGCGCCATTGAACGGACCGTCCGCACGGGGCAGGCGATTGTCTTGGAGAGCACGACGTATCCCGGCACCACGCGGGAGTTGCTCCTGCCCAAACTCGAGATCCGCGGCCTGACCGCCGGCCAAGACGTGTTCCTGGCGTTCAGTCCGGAGCGGGTAGATCCGGGCAACCCCACGTGGAAGACGCGGAACACGCCCAAGGTGATCGGCGGCCTGACGGAAGCCTGCCGCGATGTCGTAGTGGCGTTCTATCAAAACGTGTTCGATACGCTCGTTCCGGTCTCTTCGCCCGAGGCGGCTGAACTCGTCAAGCTGTTGGAGAATACGTTCCGCAGCGTCAATATCGGGCTCGCGAACGAGATGGCGGTGGTGTGTGAGAAGCTCGGAGTCGATGTCTGGGAGGTGATCGACGCGGCCGCCACGAAGCCATTCGGCTTCATGAAATTCGAACCCGGACCAGGGCTGGGCGGCCACTGCATTCCGATCGATCCGCACTACCTCGCGTGGAAAATGCGGGGCCTCAATTACAAGACGCGCTTTATAGAGGTCGCTGGCGAGGTGAATGCCGAAATGCCGCTCTTCTGGGTCCGGAAGGTGGTGGAACGGCTGAATGACGAGGCCAAGTCCGTGCGCCGGTCACGCATCCTCGTCATCGGCGTTGCGTACAAGCGTGACATCGATGATGTGCGTGAAAGTCCCTCGCTCGATATCATCGCGCTGCTGCGCCGGCAGGGGGCCGAGGTCCGATTTCACGATCCGCATGTGAAGGAACTGCGAGAGGACGGATACGTTCAGTCGTCATCGCCACTGACGGCGGAGGAGGTCGAAGCGGCGGATTGCGTGGTCATTGCCACGAACCATTCAGCCGTCGACTACTCGCTGATCGAAAAGCACGCCCGTCAGGTAGTTGATACCCGTAACGTCTTGAAGAACAGACGAGGAAAATAGCGTGAACGTAACCGTGGTGGGTACGGGGTATGTGGGTCTCGTCGTCGGCGCGTGTCTCGCCGAAGCTGGAAACACGGTCATCTGCGCGGACGTCGACGCCGACAAGATCGAGCAGCTCAAGGCGAACAAGATGCCGATCTATGAGCCGGGGCTCGAGCCGCTCGTGGCAAGCAACCAGCGTGACCACCGGCTCGAGTTCACGACGGATGTCGGGGACGCGGTCGAACAGGCGGACGTGGTCTTCATCGCCGTCGGCACCCCGCCCGACGAGGACGGATCTGCGGATCTCCAACATGTGTTGGCGGTCGCATCGACGATCGGCGACCATATGAATCGCGGCAAGGTCGTCATTACGAAGAGTACGGTGCCGGTCGGAACCGCCGCCAAGGTGCGTGACGCCATTGCGTCCCGCACCAGCACGCCGTTCCACGTATGCTCCAACCCCGAGTTTCTCAAAGAAGGCGCGGCGGTCGATGATTTCATGAAGCCCGACCGGGTGATTGTCGGAGTCGATTCCGCTGAAGCGGCTGAGATCTTGGGAGAACTGTACGCGCCGTTTGTTCGGTCGGGAAACCCGCTGATCTTCATGGACATCGCGTCAGCCGAGCTGACGAAATACGCGGCCAATGCCATGCTGGCGACCCGAATTTCGTTCATGAACCAGATGGCCGCGCTGTGTGAACGCGTTGGCGCAGACATCGCGCTGGTCCGCAAGGGAATCGGCAGTGATCCGCGCATTGGCAAACAATTCCTGTATACGGGTCCGGGTTACGGTGGCTCGTGTTTCCCGAAAGACGTGCGCGCGCTGATCAAGACCGCGTGCGACGAGAAGATTCCGATCGAGGTGCTGGAGGCCGTGGAACAAGTCAACGCCCGTCAGAAGCGTCTGCTCTTTCAGAAGCTCGAGGGTGTGTTGGGGCGGGATCTCCCGGGCGCGACCGTTGCCGTGTGGGGATTGGCGTTCAAGGCGCAGACGGACGATATGCGGGAGAGTCCAGCAATCACCCTGATCGAGGAGCTTCTGGGGCGAGGCGTCACCGTTCGCACGCACGATCCGCAAGCAATGGGATCGGCGCGCCGCATCTTCGGGGAGCGGATCCAGTACTTCAAGAACGCGTACGACGTGCTCGAGGAGTCCGATGCGCTGGTGATCGTGACGGAATGGATGGAGTTTCGCAATCCTGACTTTGCGCGGATGAAGGCGCTCCTCAAGCGCCCGATCATCATCGACGGTCGCAATCTGTACGATCCGGACAAGGTGGCCGACCGCGGTTTCACCTATCGCTGTCTCGGCAGGCGCAACGCCTCATGAGAGTGCTCGTAACCGGTGCGGCCGGCTTTCTCGGCTCGCACCTGTGTGACCGCCTGCGTCGCGAGGGGTTCTCCGTCATCGGCATGGACAACATGATCACCGGGAACCGCGCGAATCTCTCGTCACTGGACAAAGACGAGGAGTTCAGCCTCGTAAGCCACGATGTCTCGAACTTCATCACGGTGGACGGCCGACTCGACGCCGTGTTTCACTTCGCATCCCCTGCCAGCCCGATCGACTACTTGGAACTCCCGATTCAGACGTTGAAGGTCGGATCGCTCGGCACCCATAACGCGCTCGGCTTGGCGATGGCGAAGGGCGCCCTTTTCTTTTTGGCCAGCACCTCCGAGGTCTATGGCGATCCGCAGGTACATCCCCAGCCGGAGTCATACTGGGGCCACGTGAACCCGATCGGGCCGCGCGGCGTGTACGACGAAGCGAAGCGTTTTGCCGAGGCCTTGACCATGGCTTACCATCGCTCGCATGGGCTCGACACGCGCATCGTCAGGATCTTCAACACGTTCGGGCCGCGCATGCGTCCCAACGACGGCCGAGTGGTCTCCAACTTCATCGTGCAGGCGCTGTGCGGCGAGCCGCTGACGATTTACGGAAACGGGTCGCAGACGCGCTCGTTTTGCTACGTCGACGACCTCATCGAAGGAATCATCCGCGTCTTCACGCAAGGCGATGCCCAGCCCATCAATCTCGGGAATCCCACTGAGTTCACGGTCCGCCAGCTTGCGGAGCGTGTGCTGACCCTCACGAAGTCCTCGTCCAAACTCGTGGAGCGCCCGCTCCCCGTGGATGATCCGAAACAACGGCAGCCGGACATCACCGCGGCAAAGGCGAGACTCGGCTGGCAGCCGACCGTTGGCCTCGACGATGGCCTCGGACGAACCATCCGATCATTCAGAGAACGGTTGATGTCATGACGATTCGCGTAGTGGTGACGGGGGCGGTGGGCTTTATCGGCGGGCACGCGTGCCAGCAGCTGCTGGACGAGGGGTTCGAGGTCGTTGGGTTGGACAACTTCGATCAGTTCTACGATCGCCGCATCAAGGAAGAGACCCTCGCCTCCCTGACGCCTCACCCCAGGTTCACGTTCGTGGAAGGCGATATTCGCGATAAGCAACGAGTGATACAAGCGCTGCAGAACGCCGACGCCGTCATCCACCTCGCGGCGAAAGCCGGAGTGTTGCCCAGCCTGCAGGATCCGGTCGAATACACGGCCATCAACGTTGCAGGAACCGTGGAGCTCCTGGAAGGCTGTCGCTCGGTCGGCGTTCGCCGGCTCGTGTTCGCGTCGTCGTCCTCGGTCTACGGGAATTCCACCACCCCTCCGTTCGCGGAGGACGCGCCGGCGCTCGATCCACTCTCACCGTACGCGGCCACCAAGCGGGCCGGAGAATTGTTGTGCAAGGTCTACGCGGAACTCCATGGACTCCGCGTCGCCGCACTCCGATTCTTTACGGTGTATGGCCCGCGGCAGCGTCCTGACCTCGCCATTCACCGGTTCACGCGCATGATCTCGCACGGCGAGACCATCAAGCAGTACGGCGATGGCTCGAGCCTGCGCGACTATACCCACATCCGCGACACGTTGAGCGGCCTGCTGGCCGCACTGCGTTGGACCGAGCAGGAGGGAGCCGCGTTCGAGGTGTTCAATCTCGGGGAGTCCCGCACAATCCGGTTGGACCGATTGATCCAGCTCATTGGTGAGAATCTTGGCGTCGTGCCACGGGTCGAGATCGTTTCCGAACAGCCCGGTGAGGCGAGGGGAACGCACGCAGATATCAGCAAGGCGAAACGCATCCTGGGGTACGATCCGAACACGGATTTCGAGGACGGCCTCCGGGAATTCGTTGCCTGGTACAAGTCGACGCATGCGATCTAAGCGATTGGGAATCGCGCCGTGTCGGCATTCGATTGCGTGTCTCGGGTTCCTGCTGTTGACCGGGTGCTGGGGTTTTGCCGACCACGAATTGCTGGGAGATCGGGCGTACGCTGACGGGCTGTTTGAGGATGCGCTCGTGGAATACCGCCTCGCGCTGCTTCGGGACGTTGCTGATCCCGGCATCCGCCGCAAAGCGGGGGCGGCTGCGTTACGGGCCCGGAATCTCCATGCCGCCGTCGAGGAATACCTCGCCCTGGCGCGCGACGGTGCTGAGGGCGCCGCCTCGGAAGCGGCGGACGGCCTCGAGCGCGTCGCGCGTGGGGCGGTTGAAGCGGGCAATCAGTCGGCGCTCGCCGCCGCCTTGAGGGCTCTCGAGGAGATTGCGCCCGACCGCGGCAGCGGGGAATTCGCGCTGCAACTCGCTCGCGAGATGGGCGGCGGGGATTCCCCCAACGAATGGCTCTCGATCTTGCTGCACGCAGCGGCGGCTGCGCCGGATGCGCGCCTGCAGGATTCCCTCATGTTTTCTTATGCGGAGGCGCTGCGCCGGCAGCAGCGATGTGCAGAAGCCATCCCGGTCTTGGAAGGCCTGCTTCGCCGCCGCCGCGACCCACGGATTCTCCCGCAAGCGCGTTCCGAATTGGCGCAATGCGCGCTGCTCTTGGGCCGGGGATCGCCTGTCCCCGATGCATCCGACGGCGTGGAACACGCTGGAACGGACGTCGCGTCCGAGGTGTTACATCGAGCATGAAGCAGGCCCGCGGCTCGATGATCGTACTGGTGTGTGTGCTGGGATGTGGGGGAGGCGGGTTCGATACGTCACAGTACCCCACGCCGGAGTCCCTCCTCGCGGCATCGGTCGAGCGGTTCGAACTTGGCGATTGCAACCGCGCCACGATTGGCCTTCAACGAGTGGCGTTTGAGCTCTCGGCGCGGGATCCGCGGCAAGGGGACATCCGCTTCTATCTCGCGGAATGTCGGTTCAAGGACGGCGAATATCTCGAGGCCACCCGCGAGTATCGACGGGTTGCCGACAACTTCCCGCGGCACCCGCGTGCGCCGCTCGCGTTGCTCCGGGCCGGCGAGGCCTACGCGAAGCTGTGGCGCAATCCCGAACTCGACCCCACATATGGTGAGAGCGCCCGATTGACGTTTTCGGAGCTGCTGGAGCGTTACAGCGGTTCGGAGGCGGCCCAACGCGCCGTGCCGCTCATCGCCGAACTGAACGAAAAGTTTGCACGCAAGTCGTTCAAAACCGGGGAGTACTACTTCAAGCTCAAGGGATTTGACTCCGCGATCATTTATTACCGTGATCTGGTAGCCAACTTCGACAGAACCTCATATGCGCCGCGTGCGGTCGCGCGACTCATCGAAGCGTACGACACCATCGGGTACGAGGAGGAAAAGCAGACCATGTGTCAGTACCTGGCGCAATACCACCCTGAGGTCGACCGGAGCGATCTGCCGTGTTCCGGCGGGGCGGCATCGCAATAGCGTTCCCGTGCGCATCGGCATATTTGGCGGATCGTTCGATCCGATCCATCTCGGGCATCTCATCGTGGCAGAGTCGGCCGCCGACCAACTCAGGCTCGACCGCGTGCACTTCGTCCCGGCGCGGCAACAACCGTTCAAGGTCGGGGCGCACGGCGCCGCGGTCGAAGATCGGGTCGCGATGCTCGAGGCGGCGATCGCCGATAATCCGCGTTTCGCCATGGATCGCCGCGAGGTGGATCGGGACGGACCGTCGTACACGATCGACACGCTGCGGAGCCTCCGCGCCGAAAATCCCGGAGATCAATTATTTTTGTTGGTTGGGGCAGACGCCGGACAGCAGTTGTCGACGTGGCGGGACGCGCACGCACTGCCTGAGCTGGCGTTCGTCGCGGTGCTGACGCGGCCCGGATTCGAGCCGGTGGTGCCGGCGGGGGGGCAGAGCATCGAGGTGCCCGCCATTGGCATTTCGGCCTCCGCGATCCGTGCGGCGGTCTGTCGGGGTGATTCGATTCGGTATCGCGTGCCCGCGCCCGTCGCGGCGTACATCGCGGCGCATCGGTTGTACGGTTCAGAGGACTCATGCTGAAAAAGCTCGTAACCAAGGTCATCGGAACACGCTTCGAGCGAGAGCTCAAGCGACTCCAACCGGTCATCGATCAGATCAAGGAACACGAGCAGCGTCTCGCGGCACTGTCGGACGC
>JBFHWR010000129.1:0-10233 GCA_041599395.1 Gemmatimonadales bacterium
ACTCCATGCCGACGGTCTTCAATGAGACCAGTTCGCTTGACGAGCACCTATTCGATTTCATCGCTGAAAACAACCACGAGCAAGTGAGCTTTGCGTGTGACCCGGAGTCGGGGTATCGCGGGATCATCGCGATTCACAATACGACACTGGGCCGGGCGCTGGGTGGAACGCGGTTCTGGAATTACTCCAGTGATGCGGAAGCGCTCACCGACGTGCTGCGGCTGTCCCGGGGCATGACGTACAAAGCCGCTGTTGCCGGTCTCAATCTCGGCGGAGGGAAGAGCGTCATCATCGGTGACAATGCCACTCGGAATCGGGAGGCGATCTTCCGGGCACACGGCCGGCACGTGGAGTTCATGAAGGGACGCTACATCACCGCAGAAGACGTCGGAACGAGCACGGACGACATGGAATGGGTCCGGAAGGAAACCAAGTACGTGGTTGGCTTGATCGGGGGCTCCGGCGATCCGTCGCCTGTCACGGCCATGGGCGTGTACCGCGGGATGAAAGCGTGCGCCCAGTTCCGGTACGGCAACGACTCCCTGGAGGGAAAGGTCGTAGCCGTCCAGGGCTGCGGGCACGTGGGCTATCATCTCTGCAAGCTGCTGCATGAGGAAGGCGCCGAACTCGTGGTGGCTGATCTCGACCGGCAAAAAGTGAATCGCGTCGTAGAAGAATTTGGCGCGAAGGCGGTGTCCGAACGGGAGATCTACGGCGTCGAAGCCGATATCTTCGCTCCATGCGCGCTCGGGGCCGTGATCAACGACGAGACGCTCGGCCAACTGCGAGCCGAGATCATTGCGGGCGCCGCCAACAATCAGCTTGCGGAAGAGCGGCACGGCGACGCGCTCGAGGAGCGCGGAGTCACGTATGCGCCGGATTATGTGATCAACAGTGGCGGCCTCATCAACGTGAATGCCGACGTCGAGGGATGGGAACCGGCCAAATCGCTGAAGGAAGCGTCGGAAATCTACGACACGATCCTCAGGGTGCTGGAAGTGGCGCGAGCGGAAGGCGTCCCGACGTATCAGGCGGCAAAGCGCATTGCGGAGCGGCGAATCGCCGCTGCCCTCGAAGAAAAACGGTCGAAGATGGGAAAAGCCTCGTGAATGACAACAACGGTGGTCGGTGTCTGCGGGACACCGACCGGACGGTGTACGATCTCATCCGGCGGGAGTCCCGCCGGCAGGCGCAAGGGCTGGAGCTGATCGCGAGTGAGAACATCGTGTCGTCCGCGGTGCTGGAGGCGGTCGGTTCGGTGCTCACGAACAAGTACGCCGAAGGGTATCCAGGCCGCCGGTACTACGGGGGCTGTGAAGTGGTCGACGAAGTCGAGCAGCTCGCCATCGACCGGGCGCTGGAGTTGTTTGGGGCGGACCATGCCAACGTGCAGCCACACAGCGGGACACAGGCGAATCTCGCGTCGTACCTCGCCGTCATGAACCCAGGAGACACGCTCATGGGACTCGAATTGTCCCACGGCGGTCACTTGACACACGGCTCGCCCGTGAACGTGAGCGGGCGGCTGTTCCGCGCGGTGCCGTATCGGGTCGATGCGTCCACCGGGTTGATCGATCTGGACGACGTGAGAGCCATTGCGCAGCGCGAGCGTCCCAAAACGATTGTGGCGGGATTCAGCGCGTACCCTCGGGTCGTCGATTTCGCAGGATTCGCGGACATTGCACGAGAGGTTGGCGCGGTCCTGCTCGTGGACATGGCGCATGTCGCCGGGCTGGTAGCCGGACAAGCCTATCCGTCGCCGGTGCCGCACGCAGACATCGTCACGAGTACCACGCACAAGACGTTGCGCGGCCCCCGGGGAGGATTCATCCTGTGCCGCTCTGATTGGGCAAAGCCAATCGATAAGCAGCTCTTTCCCGGCACCCAGGGTGGCCCGCTGGAGCATGTGATCGCGGCCAAGGCGGTGGCATTTGGCGAGGCCCTGAAGCCGTCGTTCCGCGCGTACGCGAAGCAAGTCATCCGCAATGCGGTTGCGTTGGGCGACCGGCTGATGGAAAACGGATTCACGCTCGTATCGGGCGGAACCGACTCGCACGTCCTACTGCTCGATCTCCGCGATCGTGACATCACCGGCAAGTTTGCCGAGGAGCGGCTCGGCCGGGCCGGGGTTCATGTCAATAAGAACACGGTCCCCGGGGAACAGAAGTCGCCGTTCGTGACCAGCGGCGTTCGCATGGGGACGTCGGTCCTCACCACCAGGGGCATGCGGGAAGACGAAATGAAGACGATCGCGGATCTCATCGCTGCCGTCCTGGCGTCGACGGACGACGACACGGTCGCTCGCGTGGCCCGCGAGGCGCGGGCCCTGGCCGAGAGCTTTCCCGTGCCCGGCGATCACACGACCGCCCCCGCCGCCCGCGCCGCCGGGGCCGGGTCCTGACCTTGCTCCTTCAGAGCCCACGATTCACCTTATACAGGTGATTGAGCTACAGCTGTCGGACGAACTGGTCGATCGTATCCGTGCGATCGATGGACGCTACCACGAACAGGCCTACCTGTTTGTGCTGGCAGCCCTCGAATACTCACAACGTTCCCGCGCCGTACGCGGCCACATCTCGGGCGAGGAACTCGCGTGGGCATGCCGGGACTTGGCTCGCGAACAGTTTGGCTTGACGTCCCGGACGGTCCTGTCATTTTGGGGGATCGAGTCGACCGAGGACATCGGACGCATTGTCTTCGTCCTCATCGACGTTGGACTGCTGGTCCCGAACGACGGTGATAACCTCGACGCGTTCGATCGCGTGTATGACTTCGCCGAAGCGTTCGAGGAGGAATATCCGTGGGCCGGCGTGCTTCGCGCCGGCGGGGTTGAATAACGAGCAGCGAGCCGCTCGAATTCGTTCGGGAAGAGGGGGAACAATGGAACTCAACGAATATCCTACCTGTCAAAAGTGCAGCACGGGGCTTCTCCTACCGCTCTCCGACTATGGCCGGGATGGTGCACCGATTACGTACAAGGCCTGGGTTTGCATCAATCCGGAATGCGGGTTCAACATCCGCATCGACAACGGCGAGATCTCGCTTGGCCGGGCAATCGGCCAGAGCTTTAAGTAAGTCCGCAGGCGGTTCCCGAGCAGGTTTCCCCCGGTGGGGGCAAGGGGCAGGGGGCAGCGGGCAGGGGGCAGCGCGTCCACGAAGGGCGGACGGTCGAGGTCGGCATGGGAGGACGCTGTGGAGCCCATCGCTGACCGTGCGGCACCTCTTACCGTGATCACGATTCCCGTCATTGATGCCGACCAAGCGGCGAGCTGGGATGAGCTGGCTCGCACGACTGCCGCTATTCCCAGTCGGGTTCTCATGGAGTCCGCTGGGCGCGCCGCAGCGACAATCATCGGATCGGCGTTTGGCGGTCGCCTGCTGCATGGCGCGCTGGTGGTGGCGGGTCACGGGAACAACGGCGGAGACGGCTGGGTGGTTGCGCGCGCCCTTGCGGCGAGCGGTGTGCCGGTGTGGGCAGTGGATCAGGACCGGAAGCGCTCGCCGGACTGTGAGGCCAACCGCAAGCTTGCGCTCGCCGCCGGCGTTGCGCGCGTGCCACACCAAGAACTCTGGCCCGGTGTTGGCGTGGTAATAGACGCACTGCTCGGCACCGGCGCATCCGGACCGCCGCGTGGGTTTGCGGCGGACCAAGTAAAGCGGCTGCGGGAGGCGCGAATCCCGGTCGTGGCGATCGATGGCCCGACGGGACTCGACCTGACCACTGGTGAAGCACACGATCCGGCTCCCGCGGATCTCACCGTGACGTTCGGAGGCCTCCGTCGGGGACACCTCCTGGCGCGCCGCTGGTGCGGGCGGATCGTGGTGGTCGACATCGGGTTCCCCACGCCGCCTGCGGAGAGTGAGTGGCCGACCTTTGTCGGGCAACGTTGGGCCGCCGCGATGCTGCCCCGCTTCGAACCCGACATGCACAAGGGTGACAGGGGACGTTTGCTCATCATCGGGGGAGACCGGGGGTTTGCCGGGGCCGCCCATTACACGGCGGCGGCGGCCTTCGGGGCGGGCGCCGGGCTGGTAAAGCTCGCCGCGCACACGCTTACCGTAGACGCCCTCCAGAGCTCGTTTCCGGACGCGCTCACGGTCACGACGGCGCTGGGTCCCACGCTCGAGCCCGAACTCGTGGAGGCGCTCGCCTGGACGGATGCCATCGTCGTCGGCCCTGGGCTCGGTCGCGCGGAAGAGCGCGTGCCGTTCGTGACCGCGCTGCTCGAGCACACGCAGAAACCAATCGTGATCGATGCCGACGCGTTGCACGTCGGCGACGCCCTTTTTCACGGTGACGCCGCACGACGTGTGCTGACGCCGCATCTGGGCGAGTTCCGCGCGGCCTTTCCGTCGGTTGCAGACACAGCGAAAGAAGACCGGTTCGCTGCGACGCAAGACGCGGCCGCGATTGCGGGCGGTACCGTGTTATTGAAGGGCGTGCCCACCGTGATCGCGCACAGCGGCCGCGTCGCGCGAGTCGTGGCGTCGGGCAATCCCGCGCTCGCAACCGGAGGAAGCGGCGACGTCTTGAGCGGGTTGATCGGCGCGTTTCTCGCACGGGGGCTGGACGGTCCCGACGCGGCTGCGTTGGGTGCGTACTCGCTCGGCCGGGCGGCCGAGTTGGTGGCTGACACCAAGACGGCGCGCGCCACTCGGCCGGGTGACGTGATCGCCGCGTTTCCCGATTTGTGGCGCGCGCTCGCCCAACCGATGGAAGGACATCCGCCTGTGCTGCTCGATCTCGCCGCACCGGAATTGGTATGATGAGAGCCGGCGTCCTCGTCGTGGCCTTCGCCGCCGTTGCTCAGGCGGCGACGGCGCAGCGTGGCTCGCGACTGTGGCAGCCGGACGAACGCGTTGTCATTACGGACTTCAGCACGGTCGAGGCCGTTGCGGCAACAGACGTCGTCCTCTACGTCGTCACGCCACGTGGCATCGGCATGTACGACCGCCGGTTCAACCGCTGGGAACCACCCGTTACGCGGCTCGATGGCTACCCACTGGTTCGCGCTTTCGCGGCATTGGTGGACCCCATCGACGAATCGCTGTGGATTGCCGCCGACGTCGGCCTGATTCACTACCAGCCGCGGCTGAGACTCTTGGAGACGATCCCCGTGGCCGGTGGCGTGCGTGAGATTGCCGTCGATGAGCGAGACGTGTTTGCCGGGTTCTACCTCCGGGCCGGCCGGACGTGGGAATTTCTGCCGCGGGGAGGAATCGTCACGCGTCCAGCGCGACAATTGCCGCGGGCGGATCGTCAATTGCGCACGGTCACCGTTCCCGAACTGGAGAAGCAGTATCCGGCGCTGGTGAGCATGCGGGCCAGCCAACTCATCGACGATCGGCTGCGTCAATACCGGTTCAGCGCGGCAACCGAAGTGCGACGCACCAACGAAGTGTTTCTCGGCACGGACGGGTACGGCGTGTTCCGCCTGGATTTGTTGACGATGAGCTTTGAGCGACTGCCCTTCGGATTGCTTGCGCCGGCGGCTGCGTCCGTGGCCGTTGGGGAAGAGGGTGTGTGGGTCGGCAGCGGAGGGGGATCGGCGCGGTCGGGCATTACCTTTGTGTCGCGTGACTTTCAGGAGTTCGCGTACGACGAAGGCCGTGCCGTCACGGGACTCGGTTCGGTTGTCGTGCGAGACATCATGATTCGCGGGCGCGACGTATGGGCCGCCACCGATGGCGGAGTGGTGCAGCTTGGGCCGGGCGGGCCCGTCAATCGGCTCACGGCGTCGCGCGGGTTGGCAAGCGACCGGACAGCGGCGCTCGCAGAGGGGGCGCAGGGCGTGTGGGTGGGAACCGGTTTGGGTCTCGCGTACGTGTCTGATGATGGCGTCGTCGAACGAGTGGGTTCGTCGGGCGTTGTCACCGTCACGGCTCTGGCTGCGCAAGGCGACACGGTATGGGTGGGCTCGCGACAGGGGCTGGGGGTTTCCTCGGTGGGAATGACCCGTGTCGTCGTCCCGCCCGAGGTGCGTGACGTGGCGGAGCTGTCGGACGAAACCGTCGCGCTCGCCATCGCGGACGGGACGGTGATCGCCGCGACGAGCGAGATCGTCGCGTGGCGCCGGCCGGGCGGTGGCTGGCAGGTTGACGGGGTGCCGGGTGTGCGACTCGGGGCGCTGACCGCCCTGGCCGCCGACAGCGCGGGCGTCTGGGTTGCCGGCGACCGGGGGATCGGGCGCTTTGCGTACGAGTCGCGTGACTACGTCTTTCTCGACACGCCGGGCGACTTCCCCGGCCGGGTGCGGGACATCGCAGTGGATGACACGTACCTGTGGGTGGCGACGGACGGAGGCCTGACGCGGTTCCGCCGAACTGCCGTGGTGCCATGACGAGTTCTGGGAACCTCGACTACCCACTCGGAGAAGGCGCCGAGTTCGATAAGATCCGGAGGATCTGGCAGGAACTGGGCGATCGCGCGGTGGGTGGGGGAGACGACTGCGCGTTCTTGCCGATCGGTACCAGCCTGGTTGCCGTCGGCACCGATCTGGCGCTCGAGGACGTGCATTTCCGCGTTGGGTGGCTGAGCCCACGGGAAATCGGGTGGCGCTCCACGGTTGCCGCGCTGTCGGATCTTGCAGCGGTGGCGGCGGAGCCAGCGGGAGTGCTGGTGAGTCTTGGTGTGTCGAAAGACTGGCGCGACGACATGATCGCGGACGTGATGAACGGCGTGGGCGATGCCGTGCGTTCGGCGGGCACACGGCTGCTGGGCGGGGACCTCGTTCAGAGTGCCAAACTTGCGATTGACGTGGTGGTGTTGGGGACGGTTGACACGCCGCTCAGGCGGTCAGGTGGGCGGGCTGGTGACGCACTATGGGTCACCGGTCTGTTGGGCGGACCGGCGACGGCGCTCGCGGCGTGGCAGCAGCGCTCCGAACCCGAGCGGACGGCGCGGGAGCGGTTTGCCGCTCCGACGCCGCGGCTGGCCGAGGCGCGCTGGCTCAAACAACACGGAGCGCGCGCGATGCTCGACGTGAGTGACGGTCTCGTTCAAGACGCGGGCCACCTCGCAGCCGCCTCAGGTGTCCGGTGTGTGATTGAAACGGAGTCGGTCCCGGTGCATCCTTCGGTCACGGACAATGCCAATGCCTTGGTCAGCGGTGAGGAGTACGAATTGCTGTTTGCACTCCCACCGGACGCTGACCCGGCCATGGAGGGGTTCACCGAGAGTTTCGGTATTCCCTTGACCAAGATCGGGCGGCTGGAAGCAGGCAGCGGCGTGCAGGTGCTGAGGCTCGCGGCGCCTGTCGAAGTTCCGACGGGGTTTCGACACTTCTAGACCATGTTCCCGACGATCAGGTATCTCGTCGCGCTCTCGGTGTTCACGCCCTATTATGGAATGAGCGTGATCATTGTGGCGCTGCTCCGAATCGAGAATCGGCCCGGCGGCGTCTACGATCGCGCGGCGCGCAACTGGTCGCGCAAGCTCCTCGCCGCGGCGCAGGTCCCGGTGTCAACCGTGGGCATGGAGAACATTCCAGCAAACCAGCCGGTCGTGTTCGTTTCCAATCATCAGTCGTGGTTCGACGTTCTCTCGCTTGCTGCAACGATTCCGGGGACCATGCGCTTCATGTCCAAGAAGGAGTTGGCGAACGTTCCGTTGCTTGGGCGGGCGATGCGTGCCGCCGGACATATCTTTCTCGATCGTGGGAACCGACAGGCCGCATTCGAGGCGTACGAAGAGACGGCGAAAGTGATCCGGGCGGGGTTGAGCGCGGTGGTATTTGGAGAGGGGACGCGGAGCCGGACGGGGAAGCTGCTTCCGTTCAAGAAGGGACCGTTTGTGTTTGCGATCGCGGCGCAGGCGCCGGTGGTCCCGGTGTACTGTGCCAACACGTTTGAGATTCAGCCCAAAGGGTCCATACGGATCCGACCACGACCGGTCACGTTGTACTTTGGCGCACCCATCTCGACGGCGGGCATGACGTATTCGGATCGTGGCAGTCTGCTAAACGACACGCGTGCCGTGATCGAACGTTTCAAAGTTGACGCTGAGGGCAAGCGAAACTAGGTTCCGCGCCTCATGAGCAAGATCATCGAAGTCACGGCACGTGAGATCTTGGATTCCCGGGGGAACCCCACGGTGGAAGCCGACGTCGTGCTCTCATCGGGGGTCGTCGGTCGTGCCGCCGTGCCGAGTGGTGCGTCCACCGGGGAGCACGAAGCGGTCGAGCTACGGGACGGGGACGCGGATCGGTACGGGGGGAAAGGCGTGCGGCAGGCCGTACAGAATGTGGAAGAGACCTTGGGGCCCCGTCTCGAGGGTATGGACGTCACCGAGCAGGTCGCTATCGACTATGCGATGATCGAGCTGGACGGCACGCCCAACAAGAGCAAGCTCGGGGCAAACGCGATTCTCGCGGTGTCGCTGGCAACGGCCCGCGCGGCGGCTGCCGCCGTGGGGCTCCCGCTCTACCGCTATTTGGGCGGTCCCATGGCGCACGTGCTGCCGGTCCCGATGATGAACATCGTGAATGGGGGTGCGCACGCGTCCAACAACGTGGACGCGCAGGAGTTCATGGTCGTGCCGGTGGGTGCCGATGAGTTTGGGGACGGGTTGCGGATGGGGGTCGAGGTGTTTCACGCGTTGAAGAGTGTGCTGACGGAGCAGAAGCTCTCGACCGCAGTGGGTGACGAAGGCGGGTTTGCGCCGATGTTGCCGTCCAACGAGGCGGCGCTCGACGCGATCATGCAGGCGGTGGAGCGCGCGGGTTACAAGCCGGGCGAGGACATTGCGATCGCGTTGGACGTTGCCGCGAGCGAGTTCCATGAGGACGGGGAATACGTGTTCAAGAAGGGCGACGGCTCGCGCCGCTCGGCGGAGGAGATGATCGAGTTGTATGCCGAGTGGCTCGAGACGTATCCCATTGTGTCGATCGAAGACGGTTTATCGGAAGACGACTGGGAAGGCTGGGGCAAGCTCACTCAGGCCTTGGGTGACCGGGTACAGTTGGTGGGTGACGATTTGTTTGTCACCAACGTCGACCGGCTCGCGCGCGGGATAGAAGAAGGGGTGGGGAACGCGGTGTTGATCAAGGTGAACCAGATCGGGACGGTGACGGAGACGATGCAGTGCATCGAGCTTGCGCGGAGCAACATGTATGATGCGGTGATCTCGCATCGGTCAGGCGAGACGGAAGACACGTTCATTGCCGATCTCGCCGTGGCGACTGGTGTGGGGCAGATCAAGACCGGCAGCGCGTCGCGCACGGACCGCATTGCGAAGTACAACGCCTTGCTGCGCATTGCGGAGCAGCTTGGTGACAACGCGTTATACCCGGGCCGAGACTTGTATAATCTATGAATGTGGCGCGGACGGTTGGTGCGGTGGGGCTGTTGGGCGGCGTGATGTTTGGCGCGATGGGTGGCGAATACAGTTCGGTCGATTGGTTCACGCTCAAGCGTCAGATCGCCGCCGAGGAGCGCGCCGCGGAGCGACTCGGCATCGAGATCGACAGTTTGCTACGTTACAGTCGTTGGCTCGAGACGGACAGTGCGACGGTGGAGCGGGTGGCGCGGGAGCTGTTTGGGATGATACGGGATGGTGAAGTGCTTTATCGTGTGGAGCCAAGCGAGAGATAGATTTAGGTTTTCTAGGAGTTAGGAGCGAGGATTTAGGAGTTAGGGTGACCACCCCGCCTCACTCCTAGCTCCCCCCTCACTCCTAGCTCCTCACTCCTAACTCCTTGGAGGGGTGCGGTGACGGGTGGCCAAGTGGCGGAGTAGCTCAGTTGGTTAGAGCAGCGGAATCATAATCCGCGTGTCGGGGGTTCGAGTCCCTCCTCCGCTATCCGAAAGCCGGGTAGCCTTCGGGCTCCTCGGCTTTCTTCGTTGACGGAGCGCCACGCGATCCAATCGCAAATCGCGAATCACTAATCGCCGATCGTCTATAATGGAAGACCGGTGCGTTCTTCTGCACTGCGTTGCGCGAACTTGATTAGCGATTACTCGATTAGCGAGTTGAGATTAGCGATTGATCTCATCATAGAGTACGTCGATGACCTTGTCGCCAGCGGCGCTCGAAGAGCGTCTGATCGACTTCGGCTCAGCGGTTTGCGTTGAACTTCGGCGCATGCCGAAGGATCTCGTGGGCACGCACCTCCGCAAGCAGCTCGTCCGCTCGGTCACGTCACCCGCGCCAACTATGCAGAGGCTCGCAGTGCCGAGTCGCGGCGCGACTTCGTGCATAAGCTGCAGATCTGTTTGAAGGAGCTTCGCGAGACG
>JBFHWR010000130.1:0-9957 GCA_041599395.1 Gemmatimonadales bacterium
AGATCACCGACGGTCCGCGATTCCCGTACCGCGGAATGCATCTCGACGTCGCCCGCCACTTCTTTCCGGTCGCGTTCGTCAAGCGTTACATCGATCTCATCTCGACTTACAAGATGAACCGATTCCACTGGCATCTGACCGAGGACCAGGGCTGGCGGATCGAGATCAAGAAGTATCCCAGACTGACGGAGGTTGGATCACAGCGGAAGGAGACCATCCTCGCGAAGAATTTCAGTCCGTATGTTGGTGACGGGAAGCCGCACGGTGGGTTTTACACCCAGGACGAGATTCGCGACGTCGTGGAACATGCGCGGTCTCGCTACGTGACGGTGATCCCCGAAATCGAGATGCCCGGCCACTCGCTGGCGGCGCTGGCCGCGTATCCGGAACTCGCCTGCACGGACGGCCCGTTTGCGGTCGGAACCGTGTGGGGCGTTTATGACGACATTTATTGCCCCAGTGAGCAGACCTTCGCGTTCCTCGAGGATGTGCTGACGGAGGTGATGGAATTGTTTCCGAGCCGCTACATCCACATTGGCGGCGATGAGGCGCCGAAGACACGCTGGAAGAGTAGCAGGATCGCGCAGGAAGTCATGCGGCGAGAGGGCTTAGCCGACGAACACGAGCTGCAGAGTTATTTCATCCGACGCATCGAGCGGTTTCTGTCTCGCCACGGCCGCCGGCTGATCGGCTGGGACGAAATTCTCGACGGTGGACTGGCGCCCGACGCCACGGTCATGTCGTGGCGCGGGATGGACGGCGGCATCGCCGCTGCCCGGGAGGGGCACGATGTCATCATGACGCCGGGAAGCCACGTCTACTTCGATCACTATCAGGGCGATCGTGAATACGAGCCCCTCGCCATCGGGGGATACACGCCGCTCGAAAAAGTCTACGATTTCGAGCCCGTGCCTGAACACCTCACGCCGGACGAAGCACGGCATGTCCTGGGCGCGCAGGGGAACGTGTGGACGGAGTACATCAAGACGGGTGAGCACGTCGAGTACATGGTATTCCCTCGCATCCTGGCTCTTTCTGAGGTTGTTTGGTCTCCGCAAGAGGCCCGCAACTGGGAGCGTTTCGTTTCACGATTGCCGTGGCATTTCCGCTTTCTCGAGCACAAGGCCGTCTCGTACCGAATTCCTCACGTCAGTGGTCTGGACCGCGACCGCCTGACTTTGGCGGATCACGTGACCGTGGATTTGCGCTCACTTATCCCGCAGGCCGAGATCCGCTACACGACGGACCTCACCGATCCGACAGCGGAATCGCGCTTGTATACCGGACCGTTCGACCTCGCCGTGGACGAAGCGGGTGGCGAGGTCCGGGCCCGGGCGTTTCTGCCGAATGGCCGAGCCAGCACACTCGCACGCGGGACGTTTCGTAAGACGTCTCTTCGCCCGGCGGAAGACCTCGCGGGAATCCAACTGCAATCCGGACTGCAATACACCTACTACGAGACACGCATGTCCTCGGTGGCCCGCCTTGGGAATGCTCGGCCCGTCCGCCGCGGGACGGCCGCGACGGTTGAGCTGCAGGGGTTCGAACGAGCGGACGAGTTTGGACTCGTGTTCGAGGGATACATCCGGGTACCGCGAGACGGCGTGTACAGCTTTTGGCTGACCTCGGACGACGGCAGCGATCTCGTAATCGGCGATGAAACCGTCATCGACCATGACGGCTTGCACTCAGCGACCGACCAGTGGGGAATGATTGCCCTTGCCGCTGGCCATCACCGCATGGTTGTGAGGTTCTTTCAAGCGGGAGGCGGCAAGGACCTTCGGCTGCAAGGGAAGGTCGAGGAGGGGGGGGAGGGAGCGTACTCCACGATGGGAGATTGGTTTTTTTCGTCTACCGTTCCGTAGATGGAAGTCCAGGACCCCCTACGCGATTGACGTGTAACATGGCAGAAGCATGGCCCTGAGACTGAAACGAAACGCGGGACGATTTCATGCTGTTCATCATTGCCGAAAGGAGCCGTCCGTGATCCGAAGGCGAATTGCCAGCGTCGCCTGTGCCGCGGCCGCCTGGGTACTGGCCTCGCCCGTGGTGGGGCAGGACTCCGACACGGCTTCCATCAATTGGAAGGTGACATCCGCTCCCCATGTCGACCTCTGGTATCACGGGCTGGCGGTGGTGGGGTTCGATCAAACAAAGGGGCTCCCCCTCTACAACCAGGCCTACGCTGACCGGGTGCGGCGCGAGAAAGAGCGCCGGGGCGTGTATCCCACCCCGCTCGACGAACTCGCCAAGGACCTGCGCAAAGAATTCGAGAAGGACCCAGCTTTCCAGAACATGCACTTTCTTCCCCTCTATTTCCCCGAGGCCTCTCGCGAGGAGATGCACGGCGCGCTGCTCGCCGTCTCCGACAGGCAGCTGGACTCGCTCCGCACGGCGGGCCGAAGCACCCGAACGGGCATACGCATGGCAGCCGGGATCTTTGACAGCGGGAATCAACGCAAGCGACTGAAACAGTTCGTCGAGGCGTTGAACAGGGAATGGACCATCTTCTTTTCCCATTACCGGGAGATTGTCCTGGAGGATTTCCCCGGCGTCGTGGAGCTGCAGCGGCGCTGGGACCAAGAAGTGCTTCCGGCGGTGAGCGATTTCACAACCCGTAGCGGACTCACGGACGGCTGGATCTTCGTCTCGCCGGCCCTCGGCCCGGAGGGGCGGTTGCTGCAGGGCAGCAGGGTACGCCGCGCGCCACACGCGGTGGCGGTATGGTCACCCGGTTGGGACGACATCGACCCGAGCTTGTACGCTGCCGTGCGTGAGATGTGTTTCGCCGTCGTGGACGACGCCCTGCGCGGCGCAGCACCCCGTGAAGACCTTGGAGACTTAGAAGGCCCGGCAGCGGTCCGCTGCGGATCGCTGCTGTTCGAGGCCAACGCTCCTCCGCTGCTCGAGGCGTACCAGCGGTCCTTCCTCCGCGCTGCGGACGACGACATCGACTACGCGAATGAGTCGGAACTCGCGCGTGCGTTTGAAGATGCCTACCCGCTGGAAGACGAACTCGTCGACAGGTTGGCGGAGCAGCTTGACATTCCCGGACGAGAGCCGTCGCGGCCAAAGCCAGCGCCCCGGTGGGTCGTCCAGGCGCGTCCGCACGCGGATCTATGGTTCCACACGCTCGCGGTCATTCAGGCAGACCAGCCGGGCCCCCTTGCCTTGTACAGTGCGGACTATGCTGATCGCATCCGAGCGATCAAGCAGGAACTCGGAGTGTATCCCACGTTGCTCGACTCACTGGCGCCCCGGCTTCGTAAGGACATCGGTGACGACAACACGTTCGACGTCGTGCATTTCGTTCCCCTCTACTTCCCTCGCATGACGCCGGAGCGGCTGCTGGAGACGATTCGAAATGCCATTGACAATCGTCCGGACCCCCGTCGTGGAGGGTACGCTCCCAACACTCCCATCGGCGTGCTGCAGTTGAGCTACGCGATGGAGAATGGGCGCGTGCGTCGATTGATGCGGACCTTGGTGGACGCCGCCGAGAACGAGTGGGAGGTGTTTTACCGCGCCTACGCCGAGCGCCTCAAGGGCGAGCAGGAATCCAGATACCTCGCCATCCAATCGATGTGGGACTCGTTGTTCGTGCCCCAGCTCGGTTCGTATCTCGAGCGACGCAGACTGACGGCGGGGATGGTCTTCCCGTCGCCCGCGCTCGGGCCCGAGGGGCGGATCGTGGATGTGGACAGTTCCAATCCAACGGATCAAGTGGTGGCGGTGCAGCTTCCGCTGGCAGGTGAAGGGCCTGCCCAGTCGGTCTTCGCCTTTCTGAAGGAACTCTGCTTCCTGCTGATCGACGACCGGGAGATCGTTCCGTTCCTCGACGATCCCGATGACCCCGAGGAGCTGGACGACCTGAGGCGGCGAGCCGCAGTGCGATGCGGCTATATGCTGCTCGAGCTGTACGCTCCGACCCTTGTTGGTCAATACCGGCGTGTGTTCCTCGACGCCGTGGGCGCAGAGGAGAGCTCCACGGTGAGCGCCTTCGAACGCGTGTACCCGCTCGACCCCAAGGTGCTCGAGCGCGTCCGCAATCAGATCCGTGGCGGATAACGAAGGCGGAACGACCCGCACCGCGTGGTCGCCCACTCCGGGGCTGGACGGCGCAATGCACCAGCGTCCCACCAAGGGCCCGTGGCGGGTGCCGGCTGCGGCGATGCCGCGCGCTCGGGTGCGAGTGGGCGGTGGAATCCTCAGCTCGGTCAGCATCCACGCGTTGATCGTCCTCGGGCTGATTTGGGGAGGTGCCAAACTCTCCCAGGTGGTCGGCACCGGGCCTGGAATCGGGCCGGCTGGGGGCGGCGGCGGGGGCGGGACACGGGTGAGCTACGTTGAGCTTCCGCCTCTTCCCTCGGCCGCCGCGGCAAGGCCGCGCCCAAAACCGACGCCACAGACGGAGACGAGAGAGGTTCCCGTGGCCATACCCGTAACGACGCCGACACCGGCGGAGGAACAGGAGCCGCTGCCGGTAACCCCCATTCGATTCGTTGCGTCGGGCGATGGTCCCGGCACCGGTGGTGGCCCCGGCGCGGGTCCCGGTTCGGGGGGTGGGGTCGGATCCGGAATTGGCACGGGCATCGGGAGCGACGTGGGACCTGGAACGGGCGGGGGACTGGCCTACGCGGCCGAGCCCCGCGCGATCTCCTTCCCCGTCGACGACCCTCCTGCATCGATCCGAGGCCGCGAGTTCTTCTTGCATTTTTGGGTCGACGCGCGGGGACGGGTGACCAAGGTTGCGATCGAGCCCCCCATCGAAGACGGCGCGTATCGGGAGAAGCTCTTGCAGCACGTGTCGCAATGGATTTTCTATCCCGCACGCACGCGGACCGGACGCCGGATCGCCGGGGAACTCCGCGTGCCGTATCGGCCGTGAGCCGTCGAAGACGACTGGAGGCAACTGTCGTCAGTGGACAAGGATGCCGACGACCCTGAACCGGCCCGCCAACAAGCGCTCTCAACGGCGGGCGATGTTGCACGTTATCGCCAAGGCAGCTCACACTTGAAACTGCTTTTCAGCAATCCCCCTCCGATGCTCCCGCTCCAGGTTCTGGAACGGGCCACTGAAAGCGGCGCAATGATGGCGTCGGTGTGTCACTGGGACGTGACTGTGGGAACCCGACGCGGCAACCATTTGCGCGTTGCCTGTGCTTTGGCTCACGGTCCACGGGTCGGCGCGAGCAACGCCGCTCTACCACAGGCCTACGGTCCGGTCTCGAACCGATAGCCTACACCGCGAACCGTTTGGAGCAGCGAACCGTGCGACCCGAGCTTCGCGCGCAAGCGCTGGACATGCATGTCGACAGTGCGAGACTGAATCGAGGGATTCGCCTGCCACACGTCCTGGAGGAGCCGCTCTCGGGACTGTACCCGCCCCCGGCGTTCGACCAGCGTCAGCAACAGGCGAAACTCGGTTGGGGTGAGCGACACTTCGCTCCCATCAACGTTGACACGATGCGCGTCACGATCAATCGTAATGCTGCCCGCGACGAGCGTTGATTCCGAGCTGACCGAGGGCGCGCGAAGTCGTCGCAGCAGCGCACTGACACGCAACATGAGTTCTTCCGGGGAGAACGGCTTGCCAAGATAATCGTCGGCGCCCAACTGCAGCCCCTTCAGCCGATCCGCGCGCTCGTTTCGCGCAGTCAGCAGGATGACGCCGATGTGCCGGGTTTCCCCGCGGCGGCGCAGTTCTTCCAGCACGTCATATCCCGACCGCCCCGGCAACATGAGATCGAGAACGATCAGGTCCGGTCGTTCCTCCACGGCGGTTCGAAGCGCCTCGCTGCCGTCAGAGGCGGTGGTGACACGGTATCCCCGTTTCGCCAGGTGATACGCGACGAGAGTGGCGATGTCGGGCTCATCATCAACTACGAGAATTCGATCCGGCATTGTGGGCTCGACGTTTTCACACAGGGCTAACAGCGCGAGTCATGGGCGGGCAATATAGTGCTGCCCCGCGCGCCCTTTGCCGCCTATGCAGAAGTTTTATCGCGCCTTTATCTTGCCTTTACAAAACTCCCTCTCCTCTGTCTAATTGTGATCAGTACACCCTGTCCGTGACGAAACCGTGACAAACGCTCGAACGCCTCAAAGAATCCTCATCGTCGAAGACGAGGCTGACATTCTCGATTTTCTCGAGTACACCCTGTCACGCGAGGGATACCGAGTGCTGAGTTGTCGGGATGGTGATGCGGGTATAGAGCTGGCACGAAGGGAAGCGCCGGAGCTCATTCTGCTGGATCTCATGCTGCCAGGCCGGGATGGCCTCGACGTCTGCCGCGATCTCAAGTCGGACCCCGTCACACGACACATCCCGATCATCATGGTCACCGCGAAAGGCGAGGAGAGCGATATCGTGGTCGGTTTGGGCGTCGGCGCAGACGATTACATCACGAAACCCTTCAGCCCCAAGGAACTCGTCGCGCGGGTGAAAGCCGTCCTCCGACGCGCACCGCTCCACGAGGTCGGCCAATCGCGGGAGCGCCTCGTGCTCCAGGGCATCGTGATCGACGCAGCACGTCACGAGGTGCTCGTAGACGGAAGACAGGTTGACATGACACCCACTGAACTCCGTTTGCTGCACTTCCTCGCGGAACACATGGGCCGTGTGTTCACGCGCTCGCAGCTCTTGAGCCGGGTGATCGGAGGGGGCGCGCATGTGGTCAATCGGAACATCGACGTACACGTCCGGAGCATTCGCACGAAACTCGGTCCATACCGTGAAGTGATCGAAACCGTTCGCGGCGTTGGATATCGCCTCCGGGACACTCGAGACTGATACGTGCTGAGTTCGCGATTTTTTTGGAAACTGTACGCCGGCTATGTCCTGTTGGTCGTGATCGCGGTGACCGTGGTGGGCTATCTCATCTCGGAGAGAATCGCGACGGACATGATCGCCGATACGGAGCGCGCACTCCATGTTCGGGCGCGGCTCCTCGAGCCAATCGCGACACCATTTCTCGCAAACGGGGACTACGCCGATCTCCAGGAACGCGTGCGGGTGCTTGGAGCGGACGTCGCCACCCGCATCACCATCATCCGCGAGGATGGCATCGTGATTGCCGACTCGGACGAGGATCCGATGATCATGGACAACCACGGCGCCCGTCCCGAGATCCTGGCTGCGCGCGAAGACGGGACGGGCATGTCCACACGGTTCAGCCGTACGGTAGCCGCCAATCTGCTGTATTACGCCGTAGCCGTCCGGCAGGCCGGCCGGCTCGTGGGGTTCGTCAGGACGTCGCTGCCCCTGACTGCGATCCAAGGCCGGATTGGGAGGGTGAGGAGACTGGTCGCGCTGGTAGGATTTGGCGCTGCCGCGTTTGCTCTGGTCCTCGGTCTCGTCGTCGCACGGCGCGTGACGGCCCCGCTCGCCGCGATGACTACTGCGGCCGAATCGATTGCGGGCGGGGAGTACGGCCACCGCGTGCCGGCGGCGAGCCGGGACGAGATTGGGCTATTAGGGAGTGCGTTCAATCGGATGGCGGGCGAGCTACAGGAACGGCTCGCAACCATCACGGAAGACCGAACCAAACTGCTCACGATTCTCGGTGGCATGACGGAGGGCGTGCTGGCCGTGGACGGTGAACAGCACGTCGTACACCTCAACGCGGCCGCCGGACGGATCCTGAACGTGTCACCCACCGACAGCCTCGGAAAAGCGATTTGGGACGTCACGCGTGTGAGACAGGTCAGCGACATCTTGGAGCGCGCCGTGGAGGCCCAGACGGATGTCAACGACGAGCTGACGCTCGAAGTCGATGGTCACCGTCGCGTTGTCCAGCTCCACGGCGCCCCGCTGGCAGATGGCCAGGGCGGTCTGGTCGGCGCCGTGTTGGTGCTCCACGAAGTCACGGAACTTCGACGACTCGAGACCGTGAGACAGGATTTCGTGGCGAACGTGTCGCACGAGCTCAAGACGCCGATTACGGCCATTCGCGGCCTCATCGACACGATCGTCGAGGATCCCAGGATGCCGGCGGAGACGCAGGACCGGTTTCAAAAGAAGATCCAGAGCCAGTCCATCCGGCTTGCAACGCTGGTCACGGACTTGTTGACGCTCGCTCGGCTCGATGCAGCGGAAGGTCTGTTGGAGTCGGAGCCCGTTGACCTTCGGGACGTCGTACGGGCTACTGTCGACCATTTTCGTGCCGATGCTGAGGAGCGAAGGGTGAACCTCGTGGCCGAGGTGGATGGCGACCCGGTCCGCGTGTTGGGTGATGGTGAGGCGCTCGGGCTCCTCTGCAACAACCTGGTCGACAACGCCCTGAAATACACTCCCGAGGGTGGGAGCATCTGGGTTCGGCTTCGTGCGAACGGCGCGGCGCTGATCGAGGTTCAGGATACGGGAATCGGTATTGCTGCGGAGCACCTCGACCGCATCTTCGAGCGGTTCTACCGGGTGGACAAGGCCAGGTCGCGCGAACTCGGTGGCACGGGACTCGGACTGTCCATTGTCAAGCACATTACCAAGGCTCACGGTGGGGCTGTGACCGCCGAGAGCACGCTCGGGGTGGGAAGCACCTTTCGGGTCCGAATCCCCCTCGAGCCACAAACGGTGTAGCAAGCAGAAACCTTATCCAATCTTTACACAGGCTTTACACACAATCCAGTAGTTTCCTCCGGTACTGATACGGCCAATCGCAGCTTATCCGCGCGACGTTCAGGCAACCGCGAGGCGGAGCGAAGCAACCACTTCATTGAGGATAAGGTTTAGAACATGCGTAGAGTCCTTTCGACAACCATGCTGGCATCGGCGCTTGCATTCGGGTGCGGCGGAGGCACGGGCACGGCGACGATCGCGATCGACGGGTCGAGCACCGTGTTTCCGATTACAGAGGCCGTTGCTGAAGAGTTTCAGCGAGCCCATCCCGAAACCCGGGTGACCGTGGGGATCTCCGGAACCGGCGGTGGCTTCAAGAAGTTCACAATCGGTGAGACCGATATCAACGATGCATCACGGACGATCGAGCCATCCGAAGTCGAAGCCGCGGCCGCCAACGGCATCGAGTATATCGAGCTCCCGGTGGCGTTTGATGGGATCTCCGTTGTCGTCAACCCTGAAAACGCGTTTGTCGACGCCCTGACCGTTGGGGAACTCAACCGAATCTGGGAACCCGCCAGCTCGGTGCAGCGCTGGAGCGACGTGAGGAGCACCTGGCCCAACCGTCCAATCGCCTTATATGGCCCAGGTACAGACTCTGGGACGTTCGACTATTTCACCGAGATCATCAACGGCGAGTCCGGGGCGTGCCGCGCGGACTTCACCGCCAGCGAAGATGACAATGTGTTGGTCCAAGGGGTGGCAGGCGATCCGAATGCGCTCGCCTTCTTTGGCTATGCCTACTATGCCGAGAACCGGGAGCGCTTGAAGATCGTGCCGATCGACCCAGGTGACGGCGCAGTGAGCCCGACCGACATGACCATCAATAACGGCACGTATCGCCCACTCTCGCGCCCGATCTTCATCTACGTCAGCAGCGCCGCCGCAGAGCGGCCCGAGGTCCAGGCGTTCGTCCGATTCTACCTCGAGAACGCCGCCGACCTGGTGGGCGAAGTGGGGTACGTCGCGCTCCCGGACCGCGTCTACCAACTAGCATTGCAGCGGTTTGAGAAACGGATAACAGGCTCTGCCTTCAACGAGGCGCAGCCGGGACAGTCGATCGAAGCGATCTTGGGCACGTAGTTCAGCGCTCAGTCAAGCAGCTTCGAGCACCGCCAAAAATCCCGGGGGGGAAACAAATGCACATCACGTGGACGCGAGGGGCGGCCGTCTGGGCCGCCCTCGTGCTCGGGGCGGAAGCCCGTCCCACTGCGGCACAGGTAAGAATAGACTCACGAGCCATGGAGCTCACCGTAACGGGACGTGTCCACTCCCAGTTCAACAGCACGTCGGTGGACGCGGCGATCGGATCCGAGTTTCTCATCCGGCGTGCGAGGCTC
>JBFHWR010000131.1:0-9937 GCA_041599395.1 Gemmatimonadales bacterium
ACGGACGACTGTCAACCAAAAAAACCAACGGCTCGGCTTGAGTTTGCGTGTTGCCACGCTTAGACTTAGCCCTCCGCGGCGAGAGGCCGCGCCGACCAGTTTTTGGGAGGGTTCCGACAATGATGCGTCAGATGCGGGCCAACGTAAAATGGATCATGGCATTCGTGGCCCTGAGCTTTGTGGGGTGGATGATTTTCGAGGTCGGGATGGACGTCACGGGACGGGCAGGTCCGACGTTGACGGACGAAATTCTCCGGATTGACGGGACGAAAATCGACGCACAGACGTTCTATGCGGCGGTACGCAATGCCCAGGAACAGCAACGGCAGGCGGGGAGTCCCGCTGTCACGCTCGAGGATCAGCGCGAGCTGGAAGATCGTGTCATCGAGAGCCTGGTCGAGCAGATCCTCCTGCAGAATGAATACGAACGACGCGGTATCCGTGTCAGCGACGCCGAAATTCGGCTCGCTGCGGAGAACTCGCCGCCGCCGGAGCTGATGTCGATCCCCGAGTTTCAAACGGAAGGGCAGTTCGACATCGAGAAGTACCGGCGATATCTCCGTGCGCAAACCGATCCGGCGTTCCTCTTCTCACTCGAGGCGCGGTACCGTGATGAGATCCCGCGGACAAAACTCTTTGAACGAGTCACCGCCGACGTGTACGTGTCCGACGCGAAACTGTGGCAGCTCTATCGAGACGAACACGATTCCGTTGCGGCGCGACTCCTCACGCTCCTTCCGGCGGCCGTCATCAATGCCGACGAGGTGCAACTCGATGACGCCGCCCTCGAAGCCTATTTCCGCGAACA
Source organism: Gemmatimonadales bacterium (assembly GCA_041599395.1). Lineage (GTDB taxonomy): Bacteria > Gemmatimonadota > Gemmatimonadetes > Gemmatimonadales > GWC2-71-9 > JBFHWR01. The sequence continues at coordinate 809 of JBFHWR010000131.1, forward strand.
CCGTGCAGACTACGAGCGACCTTCGCAGGTGCACCTCAGCTTCGTGTCGGTATCGCGCAAGACGAATCAGGCGGACTCGGTTGCGGCACGAGCGCGCGCGGACAGCATTCTCGAGGAGCTTCGTGGCGGCGGCGACTTCGCCGAGATTGCGATGCGGGAGTCCGCCGACTCCGTATCGCGAGCGAACGGCGGCGACCTCGGAGACCTCACGTTGGGCCGTACCGCCCCCGCGTTCGAGCAGGCGGCCCTCGCCCTTCGCCCCGGCCAGATTTCGCAACCGGTTCTGACGCGCTTCGGGTACCACATCATCAAGCTCGACTCGAAGACAAATGACGGGTTCCGCGCGAGCCATATCCTGATCCCGATCGAACTCCAGGGCGACCATCTGGACCTGGTCGATGAACGGGGGGACTCACTCGATTTCCTCGCGGGGGAACAAAGTGATCCCTCGGCGCTCGACTCGGTCGCGAGCATGATGGGGCTTGCCGTCCGGACGGCCCCCCCACTGCCCGAAGATACGCGGCTGCAGCTGGCGTACTTCGACGAAACCTCGGGAACGGTGGTGTCCGCCGCGGTTCCCGACGCCGGGCTCTGGGCGTTCGAAGCGCTGGAAGGAGAGACGTCTCCCGTCATCGAAACCAACGATGCATTCTACGTTTTCCGCCTCGACAGTATTGCCGAAGCCGGGATTCCGAGCTTTGACGCTGTTCGCCCGGCGGTGCAACGCGACGCGGTGAGAGCGGAGCAGTGGTCCCGCACCGAGGCCCTCGCGGCCGAGATCGACCGTGACATTCGGGCGGGGAGTTCGCTGGAAGAGGCGGCCTCACCGCGCGATCTCAACGTCGTCACCTTGCCGCCGTTCACGCGCGTGAATCCCAGCCCCGCAATCGCCGGAGCGCCAGAAGCCGTCGGCGTGGCGTTTGGGCTCGGCGCCGGGGAGATCAGCGGCCCGACCCGAGGGGAGCAGGCGATCTATTTCGTGGAGACCCTGGAACGATTCGCGGCGGACAGCGCCGCCTGGCTCGAACAGATCGACCAACAGCGGTCACAGATCATGCAGCAGGCGCGCCAATTGCGAGTGCGCGCCATTCTGGCCTCACTGCGGCGTCACGCGGAGATCATCGATCGGCGGCAGGAACTCGCGCGGGCCCAGCGGCAGCAAGCCGACCTCCCCTTCGTGACGAACCCATTGGGATTCTAGCGTCCGTCGCGTGCCTGGGGCACCGCGTCGGCGACGCGACGCGGCCGCCGGCTACTCACTCAGCTTCTTGGGATCGCCGTCGTCTCGCCCCGGCGCGTCGATACGCCGGGGCGCAGACGGCTCGTCGACGTCCTCTTCGATGCTATCCTTGATTTCCCGAATGTTCTTCCTGAACTCACGGATGCCCTTGCCCATCGCACCCCCCATTTCCGGCAAGCGCTTTGCACCGAAGAAGAGGAGGATGACCACGAGAATCACGAGGAGCTCGGTCATGCCTAGGTTGAATGGCACGGTTGCCTCGCTAGAAGAGGGAGCGCGCGAGCATGTATGCCAAGATCACGCCCACCAGCCCCAACAATGAAACATCCAGTCCGACCGGACCAATCGTCGCGCTGAAGATGAGCAGGTCCAAGTGCAACGGACCCACGCTTGGCGTCACTGTCCACGTAAAGAACTCCTTGGCCGGTCCCTCCGGCAGAAACCGCCGCAACAGCGCGGAGAGAAAGCCACCGAGCACGAAGCCCAGCGACAGCACTCCTACGTAAAATAGCGGGCGGCGCGGTCCGATAGCCACTGCGCGCGTGCCTAGTGCCGCCGCGCGATCGCGTAGGCAATGCCAGCCAGCAAGGCGTCCTTTGCCGGACTCGGCGCCAGGCACGCCAACTCGACTTCGGCCCGTAACGCGAATGCGCGCGCCGCCTCGCGCGCCGCGGCGATTCCGCCGCGCTGATCCACCGCATGGATGACGGTCGCGATCAGATCGTCCGATGGATCAGGATGCGCCATGAGCGCCTCGACCTGAGCCCGTTCCGCCGCGGTCATGTTGGGGAGCGCGGCGATGAGTGGGAGCGTGATCTTGTGCTCGCGGAGATCCTGGGCCGCGGGCTTGCCGGTGACCGCCTCGGACTCGGTATAGTCGAGGAGATCGTCGGTGATTTGAAACGCCATGCCGAGATACCGACCGAACCGTTTCAACGGCTCACGATAGGTGTCGCCGCTCACGAGCGCGCCAATCTCGCACGCACCCGACATCAGCGAAGCGGTCTTGGCCTGGATGAGTTGCTCGTAGTCGTCCTCCGAAAAATCCAGAAAGTCGTGCGCCACGACCTCGCGCATTTCCCCGACGGTCAGCTCGTTGGTCACGCGGCTCATGATGCGTAACGGCTCACGGGCATCCAGCAACACCAGCTCGTGGATGGCGCGCGAGTAGAGATAGTCACCCATGATCACGGCAATTTCGTGACTGAACTGGGCGTTTACGGATGGCTGGCCACGTCGCAGGACCGAGTGATCGACGGAGTCGTCGTGAATCAACGTGGCGAGATGGATCAGTTCGACGATCGCGGATAAGACGATCTCACGCTCCGTCAGCGTCCCCGCCGACCGGGCGGACAGCAACAGGAGCGTTGGGCGGAACATCTTGCCCTTTCGTCGCTGGAGATGCGCGTTGACGTCGTCGATGAGCGGAAAGTCAGCCGTTGCGATGGATTGCAACCGGTCGAACGCCTGGTCCAGCTCGCCGCGCACGGGTTCCTGAATGGTGGCAATACCGACGTTGGCAACGTGTGGCTCCACGAGCTAGCTCCCCACCCCCGGTAGGTTTTGAACGCGCTCCTGTACGTCCTCGAACGAGGCATCGACGGCGGACACCCGCTGGTACACATCGCGCGCACTGTCGGTCTCGCCCTGTTCCTGCCAACAGCGTCCCAGCCAGTAGAGCACCCCGAGCTTCGTCGTATCATCCGGGGAATCGGATTCCGCGGCCCGCTTGAGAATCGTCGCAGCCACGGAGAACTGCCCCTTCTCGAAAAAGCAACGGCCCAAAGCCTCCGCCGCTTGTTGTTTCCCGTGCTTTCCGCCAAGGGCCTTTTGAAATTCCGAGATTGCTTCGTCGACCAACCCCATCTCCTTGAACGCGACGCCGAGGTCGTAGTGGGCCTGCGAATCCTCTTCGCTCATGGTCGAGTCGAGTCGCACCTCGAACTCCGTCACGACGTCCGGCGAATCAGCCGCGCCGCCCCCGCCCGGGCCGGCGTCCACCGCCACGCCAGCGCCACGCTGGTCGCCCGTCACCTTCTCGCGCGACCGCTCTCGCAACCCGTCCGCCGCGCCCGCTGCGGCAAATCCAAGCGCCTCGAGCGCGGTTTCCGCCCGTGAGTTCCGCGTGTCGTACTTCAGCACGCGTTGATACACCGCGCGCGCCTCGTCGATCGACTCCTGACGCACCAGCGCGTCACCAAGATCCAGATTGGCCCGGACCAGTTCGGTGACCCAACGTCCGCGCTCGAAGGACCCGGGCTCCAAGGCCAATCCGTTTCGCTCCACATACGTGACCCGTTTACGGTGATGCACAACGCTGTTGGGATCGACGCGAAGAATCTCCTCAACGATCGCCTGCGCCTTGTGCCAATCTTCCACCTCCTCACATCCGAGCAGCACGATGTCGAGTTCCTCGAGGCCGCGTGCGCGGTCTCCGTATTCGAGCAGGGCTTCTGCCAGCTCCCGATGAATCTCGAGCACGTCGGGGCTTTCGGCCACCTTCGATTCGAGCCGCGCGATGTGGGGCGGGACATCCCGAGCAGGCGCGTCGTCCGGCTGTGACGCGGATTCCGATCCTTCGCCGAGCACGTCGGGCGGCGCACTGTCTGATTCGATGGCGGCGACGTCGGCAGGGAGCGGTTCCTCGTCGGTGGCGGCGTCGCCGGCAAGCAGTGCTTCCTCGGTGGGGTCCACCGGATTATTCCCTGCAAGCGCCTCAGCCTCGCTTGGGTCGGGTGCGCTCCGTGTCGACGCCACCGCTTGTTCATCATACTCGAGCGGCAACGCATCCTCGTCAGGCAAGATGATCGCGGGCATTTCCGCCGTCCTGGTCGTTTCCACGTCGAGCGCCGAATCGCCCGGTGGGAGGACCTCCAACTCGACCGACGCAAGCGAAATATCCAGATCGTCTGGGTCGTCCGGACTGATGAACACGATCCCGGAATCATCGGCTTCCCCGGACACCGCATGGGCGTCCGATTCGGTCGAAAACGAGGGATCCACCGCCTGGATTTCCTCGAGCCTGGCGCGGCGTGCTTGTTCGTCCCCGCGTCGGACCACGTCATCATACGCCTTTGCCAGCAGCGCCCGAGCCTCGTCCACCCGTTCCCCTTTCATGAACAGCTCGGCGACGATCACAAAGACTTCGGGGCGTGCTGAGTACAAGTCCACGAAGTCCTCGAGCGCTTCGAAGGCCGTGCCGGCCTCATCTGCACGCGCCATGCGGTCCCAGTACTCCACGAGGTGGCGTTTGACTTCAGCCGTGAACCCACGCTGCATCAGGAGCTTCGCGAGCTGTAAATAGACGGATGTGCGTCCGGGGGCACAGCGGAGGATCTTGTTGCAGAGCGCGATCGCGTTGTTGGCGAGCCCTTGATCGGAGTAGTGATTGGCGGCCCGCTCGTAGCTCTCGACCGCCGACCCGACGTCCCCCACTTTCAGGTAGAGATCACCGAGCTTGTTGAAGAGCGCGAGGTCTTCGACGTACTCCGTCTTCCCTTCGAGCGAGTTGATGATTCGCGAATAGATCTCGATGGCCTTGTCGTACTGCCGCCGGTGCTCATACTTGCGCGCTTTGTCTTTCGCTCGCTCGGTGTTCAGTGACCCACCTCCAACAATTCCCACCCACTCGGGAAAACGTCGAACTCCGCTAGCCTAAACAATTTAGGGATGCCTGGGTCGAGGGACAAGGCGCGCCGGCAATCCACACCTGCGAGACAAGGTTCACCCCGTACCAGTACGGTAATTCCTGCCACGCGCGCGCCGAAATCACCGTGAGATCGGCCCGAAAACCCGGCGCAATCTGGCCGCAACGTGTCACTTCGCCGACCGCGGCAGCTCCATTGACGGTGATTGCGATGATCGCTTCCGCCGGGACCATGGCCATTTGCGAGACGGCGAGCGTCGTCATCAGTGGGAGACTCATGCCAGGCGAGCTCCCCGGATTGAAATCGGTCGCGAGGGCAACCGCCGCGCCGGCATCGATGAGCTTCCGCGCGGGCGCCTGCGTTCGACTTCCCAAGAACAGCATCGTCCCTGGCAGCAGCACGGCAATCGTCTCGCTCCGAGCCAGCGCCGCGATTCCCGTCTCGGAGATGGCAGCCAAGTGATCTGCACTCACGGCGCCAAGCCGGGCCGCCAATTCCGCACCTCCGGACCCGTCCAGTTCGTCGGCGTGGAGCTTGAGGCCCAGTCCGTGTTCACGCGCCGCGAGCAAGACGCGGTTCGATTGTTCTGTCGAGAACACGCCCGGTTCGCAGAAGACGTCGCAGAATCTCGCGAGGGATTGGGTTGCGACAAGCGGAAGCATCTCGCGCACGACCACGTCGAGGTATTCATCGGCATGCGGGCGATACTCGGGAGGAACTTCGTGCGCCCCGAGAAATGTGGGCACGACGGTCGGGAGATCTGCGTGTGGCAGCTGCCGCAGGGCCGTCAGCTGCGCCACTTCTGCATCGAGTGACAATCCGTACCCCGACTTGACCTCCACCATCGTCGTTCCATGTGCCCGCACGTGCTCGAGCCGGTGGGCCGTCAGGGTTGCCAGCTCGGCTACGCTCCGGCTGCGCACGTCGCGCACAGAGGCGAGAATCCCGCCGCCGAGTGCCGCAATCTCCTTGTAACTCACGCCGCGCGCTCTGCGTTCGTGGTCGGCGAGCCGCGCCCCCCCAAACACGGCGTGCGTGTGGCAATCGACGAATCCCGGGAACACCACGCCCTCGATCTCGTGCACGGCTGCGTGGGGATGGTTTGTTTTGAGCGAGGCGTAGGACCCGACGTCGTGAATCAGCCCGTCACCGCCGATTACAATCGCCCCGTCATCCACAACGTCGAGTTCGGCCATTTCCCGTCCGCGGCGCGCCCTGGCGGGTCCGCGGCAGGTGACGACTTGTGACGCCCCGACCAACAGCGTGCTCAGTCGCCAACCTCTTGCATCGGAATGCGTATTCCGTGACGCGAGGCCGTCGCGATCGCCTCCGGATACCCGGCGTCCGCGTGGCGTACGACACCGATGCCTGGATCGTTGGTGAGTACACGCTCGAGCCGGCGCGCTGCCGCCTTCGTCCCATCGGCCACAATCACCTGACCGGCGTGGAGGCTGTTGCCGATCCCCACCCCGCCGCCGTGATGGAACGACACCCATGATGCTCCGGACGCCGTATTCAACAACGCATTGAGAATGGGCCAATCGGCTATGGCATCGGAGCCATCACGCATGCCCTCCGTTTCACGGAACGGCGACGCAACGGAACCGGTGTCGAGGTGATCGCGACCGATCACGATAGGGGCCGAGATCGCGCCGCGCGCGACGAGATCGTTGAGCGCAAGGCCAAACCGAGCGCGCTCGCCTTGCCCGAGCCAACAAATGCGCGCCGGCAGTCCTTGGAACGCGACCCGTTCCGCTGCCAAGCGGATCCAGCGAGTGAGATGGTCATGCGCAGGGAACAGCTCGAGCACCAACTGGTCCGTGCGATGGAGATCCTCCGGCGAACCCGAGAGTGCGACCCAGCGAAACGGTCCGCGCCCTTCGCAGAACAGGGGACGAATGTACTCGGGCACGAACCCCGGAATCTCAAACGCGTCAGTCACCCCCTGCTCCAGCGCCTCGGTTCTGATGTTGTTGCCGTAGTCGAAGGCAACGGCCCCGGCACGCTGCAGATCCAGCATCGCGCGAACGTGGACGGCAATCGATGTCGTCGCGCGCCGGATGTATTCGTCGGGATCGGTACCGCGCAGGCGCGCGGCCTCGTCCAGCGTCAGGCCCGCTGGGACATATCCGTTGAGTGTATCGTGCGCCGACGTCTGGTCCGTCACCACATCGGGGACCCATCCGCGTCGCACGATTTCCGGCACGACGTCGGCGCAGTTGCCCACGAGTCCCACCGACAGCGGCTCTGCGCGCGCACGCGCCTCGGACACCATGTCCCACGCGTCATCCAGTGAATCGGTCATCGCGTCGAGATAACGCGTTTCCAACCGCCGCGTGACGCGCGCCGCGTCGACTTCGATTGCAAGGAGAACTGCCCCGTTCATCGTCGCCGCCAAGGGCTGCGCACCACCCATTCCCCCGAGTCCGCCGGTCAACACGAGTTTCCCGCGCAACGATCCATCAAAGTGCCGCTGCGCCACCGACCCGAACGTCTCATACGTCCCCTGCAGAATGCCTTGCGTCCCGATGTAGATCCAACTGCCCGCGGTCATCTGTCCGTACATGGTGAGGCCTTGCCGCTCGAGCTCGCGAAACCGCTCCCACGTGGCCCAGCGACCGACCAGGTTGGCGTTCGCAATCAACACTCGGGGCGCGTCCGGATGCGTTGAAAAAACGCCAACCGGTTTACCCGATTGCACGAGCAGCGTTTCGTCATCGCGGAGCGATCGCAGCTCACGCACCAGGACATCAAACGCCGCCCAGTTTCGGGCCGCGCGACCCGTGCCGCCATAGACGACCAGTTCGTTGGGATTCTCGGCCACCTCGGGGTCGAGGTTGTTCATGAGCATGCGCAGTGCGGCCTCTTGGACCCAGCCCCGGCACGACAGCGTCGTACCCCGCGGCGCGCGCACGTCTCGAGCCATTACGCGAACACGCCCTCGCGGATCGCCGCCGCGAGGCGCTCCACATCGGGAGTGATTGGCCGATCTTGATCGCGCACTGCGACGCAATCCCGCACGAGACCGAGTGCGCGAGCGGCCCCACGGCCCGGTCGCAGCGGCTTCCGAAACTCGAGGGCCTCCGCAGCCGCCAGCAACTCGGCCGCGACAACCGCGCGCGCGTTCTCCATCACGCGACGGCACTTGAATGCGGCGGCCATTCCCATTGGCACGACGTCCTCTTGGTTGCCGTCAGTTGGAATGGACTGCACGCTCGCCGGCGTGCACAGCGTGCGCGACTCGGCGACCAACGCCGCCGCGGTGACCTGCAACATCATGAGGCCGGACTGCAGCCCCGGCTCGTTGGCGAGAAACGGTGGCAATCCCTGCGAACAGTCCGGATTCAGCATGCGGTCGAGCCGCCGTTCTGCAAGTCCGGCGAGTGTCGTGAGCGAAATCGTCAGCACGTCGAGCGCCATCGCCACCGGCTGTCCATGGAAGTTCCCTCCGGAGAGCACGTCCGGTCCGAACACGAGAGGGTTGTCGGTCGCCGCATTGAGCTCGATTGCGATGATCCCGTCGGCGTACCGCATCGCATCGCGCACCGTACCGAGGATCTGCGGGATGCAGCGGAGACTATAGGCATCCTGCACCCGATCGTCCCCGGTTCGATGCGATTCGCGAATCTCGCTGTCGACGAGTAGCTCTCGCATGAGCGCCGCGGACTCCTGTTGCCCCGGGTGCGGCCGCACGCCGTGAATGCGCTCGTCGAACGGGACAGGGGTGCCCAGCAACGCCTCGAGACTCATGGCGGCCGCGGCGTGCGCCGCGCGCCAAAGCGTCGCGGAATCATGCACGAGCAGTGCAAGGATGCCGGATTGCGCCTGCGTGCCGTTGATAAACGACAACCCCTCCTTGGCTTCGAGCGTGATCGGCTCGATACCGGCCGCTCTGAGGGCCTGTTCGGCCGCAACGCGACGAGAGACAACGGCACTGCCACTCTCAGTGGGCGCCACATCGACTTCGCCCTCACCAATGAGCGCGTACGCCAAGTGCGCGAGGGACGAGAGATCACCGCTTGCTCCCACACTGCCCTGCTCGGGGATGACGGGGTGGATCCCCGCGTTCAGCATCCGAGCGAGCCGGTCGGCCAACGCAGGCCGCACACCGCTTGTTTCTTTCAGCAAGACGTTGGAACGAAGCAGCATGATCGCGCGGACCATGTCGGCCGGGAGCGGGTCACCGACACCCGCGACGTGACTGACAATGAGATTGCGTTGCAGCCGGCTCAGGTCGTCGGG
>JBFHWR010000132.1:0-9883 GCA_041599395.1 Gemmatimonadales bacterium
CGGCAGTCGGCACGGCCTCGTACCGCGAGCCACACTTGGCGATCAGCGATGTGGCGCGGAACGTACCATCACGCGTCAACCGACCCTCGACCACCACTTCGACGTCGTCCGTGAACGTGTCGGGCGCGAGGCCGCGATAGACGACGGGATAGACCTGCTGCCCATCAGTCACCTCGAATGTGATCGTCTGAGTCGCGACATCCCGCACGATACTGCCCGACACGACCGTGGCCCCCATCCGGATGCCGATGTCGTGCAGGGACCGATCGGCGGCAATCTTCTCCGCCAATTCGGAAGGCGTCACAAAGTACATACCGGTATCCTTGATTCCCGAGGCCATGAGATACCCCACACTCCCGAGAATGAGCACGGCACCGGCAAGGAATTTCGTTCGAGCTCGCATAGATGAATGACCGCCTGTTGTGTTGACCCTGGCAGGTTAGGATACCCTCAAATATACCCCCCCGGCAACCACGCGCATAAACTGGACAGGGTGACGTTAAGGGGTTGGATGAGTTCTATGAAGAACCGCTCATTCCCATTGCGCCCAGTGCAGTGTGGTGGCAACAGCCCGGCGCCATTCGCGATACGCGTCGTCCCGAGGTCCCGACGGTTCGAAGCAGCGGTACCGTCGGCTCTCCGAGAACGCGGCAGCATTCGGCCAGACGCCGACCGCCAACCCCGCAAGCCCAGCCGCCCCAAGTGCCGTCGTCTCAACCAAATCAGGCCGGGCAACCCGGACACCCAACACGTCGGACTGGAACTGCATGAGCCAGTTGTTGGCGGCCGCGCCGCCATCGACTTTGAGCTCGGCCAGTCGGACGCTGGACGCCCGCTCCATCGCGCCTACCACATCCTTGGTGCTGAACGCCATCGACTCGAGCGCCGCGCGGACCAAATGAGCACGACTGGACCCTCGAGTGAGCCCCACGATCGTGCCACGCGCCTTCGCCTCCCAATGCGGGGCGCCGAGCCCGACGAGCGCCGGCACGAAATACACTCCGCCCGTATCGTCCACGCTCTCGGCGAGCATCTCGGTTTCCGCAGCTTGTTTGAGCAGCCCGAGGCCGTCACGCAGCCACTGGATCGCCGCGCCAGCAATGAAGATTGCACCCTCGAGCGCATAGACGGGTCCACCTGACGCATCGCATGCTACCGTTGTCAGGACGCCGCTCTCGCCGACCTTCAGGTCTCGGACGAGCCCGACGTTCATCAGAAGAAATGCGCCGGTTCCGTAGGTGCACTTGGCCTGCCCCGATTCCCAGCACGCCTGGCCGAACAGGGCCGCCTGTTGATCACCAGCCATCCCCGCCACTGGGATCGAGAGCGCCAACGGGCGCGCGTCCGCGGTGCCAACCACCTCACTCGAGCGCCGGATCGTGGGCAAGCACACCTCCGGTATACCGAAGATCTCCAGCAGATCCGGATCCCACTCCCGACTGTTGATGTTGTAGAGCAGCGTGCGCGAAGCGTTGGTATGGTCTGTCACGAACGAACGGCCCGACGTCAGCCGGAAGACCAGCCACGAATCGATGGTCCCAAACGCGGCGTGACCCGCCTCAGCCAGCTCCCGCAGCCCTGGCTCATGCTCGAGCATCCACTGGATCTTGGTTGCAGAAAAATACGGATCCCACACGAGTCCGGTCCGTTCCGAAATGAAGCGATCGCCATATTCCTTCCGATAGTCACGGCACCGATCTGTCGTGCGACGATCCTGCCACACGATGGCGCGACCCAACGGGCGCCCACTGCGACGGTCCCACGCGACAATCGTTTCGCGTTGGTTGGTGATCCCAATGGCCTTTGGCTTGTCCCGCGCGTGCTCGAGTGCCGCGCCAGCCGCTTCGCACGTGACCCGCCAGATCTCTTCAGGGTCATGTTCCACCCAGCCAGGCTGTGGAAAGAACTGCGTGAATTCCTGGTAGGAACGCGACAGCACGTCGCCGGACTCGCTGATGACCATCACCGTGGAACCGGTCGTGCCCTGATCGATGGCAAGGACTGACGTCACTCGGGGAATTCCCTTTGCTGAGGTTGAAACCGCGTCGCACATCAGGCGGTACGCGAGCCGTAATATGATCGACCGCCAGCCCGTCCTCCAGTGACGATCTCTCTCCCGGGGCACCGGAGCAATCGGATCGGCGTGCCCAACCGGATGAGTACTCCATCATGGGATTCTTGAATTGACTTCATGCTGCTGGGGGGATCGTGACAATAGGCTGGAGTGCCATACCCAAACGGTTGAAAGGGCCATGTCGTCCATCCCAGTCGTCCGCCATTTCCGACCGCGTCACCCGGCGGCGCAGGTCGCGCGCGTCGACGAGCTTGCCGCTTCCCTGGTGGCGCAACACCCGTGGCTGGTCCTCGACGAGGTGTACGACCCTCTGGTTCCGGAGTCGCTGGGAGACGAGCCAACGCTCCATCTCGACGATCTGAGCGGGATCAGCCTCATGGACCGGTTTTATGACGTCACGTACCTGGAAGACCGCGCCCGGCTTCGGGCCAGCGACGGAGACATCGTCGCCAGTTGCAGCACGCCCAACGAGGACTTCGAGCATTACTGTTCGACACGCCTCGAACTGGGTTCGGTCGAGTGGATCCACCCGTCACCGTCGATCAGCCCATTGCGCGTGGCCTCCGCCTGCTGGACCGACCGGAGCGCGCGTCTGAGACTCTTGCGAGCTATGCAAACCTCCGGCCTCCGATACATCCATCCCCATATGGGCAACTTCCGCGTGTGGGCCACCGCGTTGCTGTTTCGTCGAGCCAGCGGCTGCCCCCTCGTGGTGATCGCTCCACCTCCAGGGCTCACTCGTGCCGTGAACGACAAAGTCTGGTTCGCCAAAACGGTCGCCCGGCTGTTGGGTGATCGGCTCATTCCCCGGACCGCAGAGGCGTGGAGCTTCTCCACCCTCGCCCACGTCGTTCGTCAAATGTCGCGGCATTCGCACAAGATCGTCGTCAAAGTACCCGACTCGGCGGGCGGCGCGGGGAACCTTGTGCTCCCCGCGAATCAGTTCCATGGTATGCGGCTCGGAAAAATCCGCGCGACCCTGCGGGACTGCCTGCGCGGTATTCCGTGGTACGGAGAGCAACGTCTGCTCGTGGGCGCGTGGGAAACCGATGTGTTGAGTGCTCCGTCAGCCCAACTCTGGATCCCGCCTCGAGCGGAGGGGCCGCCGGTCGTCGAAGGCCTGTACGAGCAGGTGTTGGAAGGATCAGTCGGATTCTTCGTGGGGAGCAAGCCGGCCGAGTTTTCGACGGCGATCTCACAGTACCTGGTCGATCAGTCGTGGCTGCTTGCCCTGCTGTTCCAGCGTCTCGGCTACATCGGCCGCTGTTCGTTCGACATGTTGCTCGTCGGCGAGGAGCTGGAAACGGCCCAGTTGAAATTCGTGGAATGCAACGGACGCTGGGGCGGAACGTCCGGCCCCATGACACTCATGAACCGCATCTTCCGCGATTGGACCACGGTACCCTACGCCACGCAAGAGTTCACTATTGACGGGCTGGAAACACAACAGTTCAATCAGCTCCTCGACTACTTCGACGCTCAGCTCTTCGATGCGCGCACTGGGAGGGGATCGCTCATTCTCTACAACCCTGGCGCGCTGCAAGCGCGGCCGGGCATTGACGTCATCGCGATCGGGGACACCTGGGAGCATGCAACGGAACTATTGCACCGCGAGCTACCCAGCCAACTGCGCGTGCTCGCCCGCCAAGCTTCCCCGCAATCCACCATGTCAAACACTCGTCAGCGCAACGCAGAGATCTCCGTCAACTGACAGCAGGTTCGGTCCGGCACTTCCTCCCGTGCTTCGTGCGAGAGGGGCTCGGAGGCGACCACGACCGCCCGATAGCCCGTGCCGGCCGCATGGTGAACGTGCGGGATCACACAGATCTCGCAATCGCGGACTCCGTCGCGTCGGATCCAATACCGTCCATGAGCGTCCGTTCAACCGCTGTCGAACGCGCATCGGGAGCGCTGCTCGCCAACGGAGAATGGGCATCGTGGTGGCGGCTGTCAGTCGAAGATCGAGCGGATCGTTTTCTCGTAGGGCGGCTCAACCAGTCCGCGGTCGGTGAAGATCCCATGCACGTACGATGCCGGGGTAACGTCAAAAGCGGGGTTGTAGACGTCCGCTCCCGGCGCCGCGTCAACCTCGTCGGCGCTCCGCTGTTCGATCGGTATATCGTCTCCGGACGCGCATGAGAGATCGATCGTGCTCCGTGGAATCGCGACATAAAATGGAATGGCATGCGCCTTCGCCAGCACGGCGAGGCCGTAGGTCCCGATCTTGTTGGCAACATCCCCGTTTGCTGCCACGCGGTCCGCACCCGTCACGACCAGGTCAACCTCTCCTTTTCGCATGAGCGACGCCGCCACGGAATCGACCACGGACGTGACCGGAACGCCGGCGCACGACAGTTCCCAGGCGGTCAGACGCGCGCCTTGGCGCAACGGACGGGTCTCGCACGACAACACCCGAACGCGCTTGCCCAGTTCGTGCGCAACATAAATCCCGGCGAGCGCGGTACCGATCCCCCCGGTTGCGAGTGCCCCCGCATTACAGTGGGTCATCACAGTCGCACCGTCTGGAATGAGACGGTTCCCGACCTGTCCAATCGCCCTGCACATCGCGGCGTCCTCGTCCCAAATACGCTGCGCCTCGGCTCGGAGCACCCCGACAAGACGCGCGGGGTCGCTCGTCGTCTCGAGCGCCTCCACCCCCACTCTCCGCATGCGCTGCATTGCCCACGCGAGATTGACCGCAGTCGGCCGCGCGTCAGTCAGACGTGCGATGGCGTTGTCCAGCCACTCCGAGGTCAACCGCCCGCCGCGCGCCTCGAGCGTGGCAGCGGCGACAAGGCCCATCGCGGCGCCGATTCCGATCAGCGGCGCTCCGCGAATACGGAGCGTTCGGATGGCCTCGACCGTGTCGTCAATCGAGCGGGCCTCGCGAAATACTTCTTCACGGGGAAGACGCGTTTGATCGAGGTACCGGACGGAGCCATCCGGCGTCCACGCGATGACTTTGGCCACGACAACGTCTGGGGAACGGTTCGGTTCCATAAATCAGCAATCACGATGCACGAGAAGAAAACCGATCGCCGGCGGTCTCACCCATCGGCATTCAACAAACTGTCCCAAATGACCCAGTCTAATCCGCCGGTCTGCACCACCGCTGGATCCAAACGCTGGGCATTCCAGTATGCCTCGAACGCGACCTCGGTCCGACCCGCATAGAAGGCGGCGCGCCCGAGCATGCGCCAATGGTCCACGCGAGACGAGTCCTGTCGCGCCGCGAACGTCAGCTCCCGCAGTGCGGCATCGAAGCGACCCACACTCGTCAGCGCGACGCCCAAAGCGAACCGCGCTCGCGCATCGTTCGAATCGGCCCGCACCGCCTCGTACAGTCCGGGAAGTCGGTCTGCAGTTCGGATGGACCGAGGGGTGCGGGTCCGGAGGCCAGAGAGCTCCAGGTCCGCAATCTCGATCGCAAGCGATCCGAGTCCAAACGACGCAAACAGCGCAACGGAAATCAGCAGCGGCGTCCAACTGCCGAGCAGCTCACCCTTTTGCCAGGCAGTGTGCACACTCGGATCCTCACGCTGTGGCACATCATGCTGCTCGTGGTACCAACCGACGATCCCCGGCCGGGCCGGCCGACCGCGCTGCCGCCGAAACAGCCGGTACATGAAGACGCCGATCGGCGGACCGACGAGCGCCGCCGGAGCCAGACTGAAGACCACGAGAACCGGCACCCATTGCTCGGGCGCGAGGAACAGCAACCCGCCCGCCGCATACAGCGGAACCATAGCTAGAAAACCGCGGACGAGGGCAGCACGCTGCGTGGGACCAAAGTCAGGGCGGCCCGCAATCACGCCGCCCACCGCCAGCGCGAACAGCGTCGATCCAATAAGAAGAGAGGTGAATTCAATCCCCGAGATTCGCCCGGGGAGCAGCCCGCGGATGCCGCACACCACCGCGACATAGATCGCCGCTCCGAGGGCGGCGACTACACCTGCATCTGTATCGAAGGAATGGCCTCGCCGCATGCCGAAAGGTAGCGAATCACCCGCGACGGGCCCAAGACGACGTGACGGTGCGGTCTGCCCACGTCACGATACACTTCTTTGCAAAAAAACCGCCTCCCGGCAACTCGGCGCCGGGGCGGCGGATTTCATGTGCACTCGATTGGTTTCTGCTCAGCCCTCGGAGCGGCGTGGAGGCACCCCGCGCTCCTTCGCCTCGTTCACCCGAAGTGTCCGACCCCCGAGCTCGGCCCCGTCGAGGGCCTCGATCGCCGCCGCAGCCTCTTCCGGGTCCATGTCCACGAACCCAAATCCACGAGGTCTACCTGTAGCTCGGTCGCTGATGAGTCTCACGGAATGGACCGTTCCGTGATTCGCGAACAGTGCCCGCACTTCGTCTTCTGAAGCCGAAAAAGGGAGATTACCGACGTAGATCCTCTTCACGGCCCACAGACTCCTTGTTTCAAACCGGAACAACCTCCGGCGACCATAACGTAGCACCCGTGTACTGTCCGCGCCATATCGCAGGTGAGGTCGATTGGCTCGGCAACGCGGCGATTTGTGGTACGGTGTCGCTGCTGACGGAAGGGTCAGTCCCACCCCGACAACGGGCTAATCCTGGACGGCTTCGAAGAAGCGTCCAATCTCCTCTTCGGTGGTATACACGTTTGGGGAGATCCGAATCGTATTGAGACCCTGGGTGTTGAACGCACGGAAGACGAATCCGTGTCGCTCCCGCAGGTCACGGAACACGTCCGTGCTGTCTCGGCCCCTGATTTCGACCGCAAAGAGCGACGTCGCCAGCGACCAGTGCTCGGGGGAGCGCCACTCGGCGTTCGGTGTTTCGCCGGCGGCAGCTCGGAAGGACTCCCACAACGCCTGGTAGCGCCGGGCTTTCGACGCCGCACCCAGGGTCTGCTGGAAACGAATCGCATCGCCAAGCGTCAACAGTGCCGGGAAGTTGCGTGTGCCGTAGTCTTCGAAGATTCGGGAAGTACCCCGCCATCGTCGTTGCCCCCAGGTCACCCACATCGGACGGAGGGACGATCGCAGCTCCTTCCGCACGTACATCAGCCCCAGGCCTTTCGGGGCTTGAAGCCACTTGTGCGGGCTGGCACAGTACACGTCGATGCCCAGGTCGCGAAGGTTCACCTCCAGCATACCGACCGACTGTGCACCGTCCACCGCCACGATGTCGACACCCTTGCTCTTGGCCAGCGCTGCAAGGCGTTTCACCGGATACCGGACCCCGATGATGTTGTCGACATGCGGGAACACGAGAACGCGCGTCCGGCTGGTGATATGGCGGTCGTAGACGTCGAGCACGTCGTCTGCCGTCATCCGCGGGACATCCCGAACCGGGAACGCGAATCGCCGCACCGCAAACCGTTGGACCTCCGCGGCGTGCGACCAGCAGACGCTGGCCCCGTCGTGATTCAGCGAACTGAACACCACGTCGTCGCCAGGCCCGAGCGCCAATCCGTTCGCCAGCGTATTGAACCCCTCGGTCGTATTGTGCGTCAGGACGAGATCGTCCGCCGCGCACCCGAGAAGGCCGGCGGCATCCTCCCGCACCCGTTCCCTGGGTTCTTCCCATTCCCCTCCCCACACGTGGAGCCACGGATTGGTCTCGCATGTCTCGAGGTACCGCACATGCGCGTGGTGCACTGCTCGCGGAATGGTGCCGATGGACGCGTGGTTGAAATAGATCACGTCCGGGTCCAGCAGGTACTGTTCGCGCAGGCGGGAGAATGAGGACGTGAGGTCCACGGCTTCGCGGGCGAGGTCCTGCAACGCCTCCGCAAACGCCCGCTGCGCTGCCATGAGGCCGCCGATACCGGCGACTCCTGCGGCCGATGCGACGTTCCCGAGGAATGCACGGCGGTGAGTCATCGCGTCAGCGAACCGTCGGAGGTGGGCGAACCAAGAGAGCGGACGCCACAATGTACGCCGTCACCCCGCGGCAGGACAGATGGTCTGGCTGGATGTCTGGAGGGCGTTACGCGCCGGCCGAGCCTGCGGCCAGACCTGGCTCACCGACGAGTTGCACCGACAGCGAGTCGAGGATGATCTCCCGGGCTCGTGCCGCGATGTCATCCAGCGACGGGGTCTGCACAAACATTTCTTGGGCGCGTTGGCGCAGCTCGTCGAGCGACGGCACATGAGGCAAAGCAACTTCGGCAAAGAGCGCCCCGGCATGGGCACGTGCCTCTCGGGCCCGCTTTCTCAGATCATCCAGGCTCGGCGTGTGGGCCCAGGTATCGCGAAGCCGTTCCGCGATCCCCTCGATCGGAAAACTCCAGGCAAGCTCGTGAGCGACCTTCTCCACCACGACCCGGCGGAGCCTCCGCTCCCCGGCTACCACTTCTTCGGGCGGCTCCTGAAGATCCCAGACGATTCCCAGTTTCGACAGCAGCTTCAACAGGTAGAACGTGATGTCGATTTCCCACCAGTAAAACCCTTGCCTGGTGGATGATTGATAGTGGTGGTGGTTGTTATGCCACCCTTCGCCGAGCGTGATGAGCGCGAGCCACCAATTGTTTCGCGAATCGTCGCCGGTCACATACCGTTGCCGCCCGATGACATGTGCCAGGGAGTTGACGAAGAACGAGCCGTGCCATAGAAACACGGTGCTCGCAAAGAACCCGACGAACAGTCCCGTCCACCCCGCCGCGAGCCAGGCGATGACGGCCAAGACGACGGCCGGCAAATACTTGTGCCGGTCCAGCCACATCAGCTCCGGATATTGCGTCAGGTCGGGCACGCGGCTGTAGTCCGCTTTCGACGCCTTCGGCGCGAAAATCCAGCCGACGTGTGAAAACCAAAAACCCCGATGCACGGGCGAGTGTGGATCCTGGGGCGTGTCGGAGTACTTGTGATGTGCGCGATGTTTGGCTGCCCACCACACAACGCCGCGCTGCGCGGACGTCTGCGCCAGCGCCGCCAAGACAAACTGCCCGACCCGGCTGGTCTTAAACGCGCGGTGCGAGAAATAGCGATGGTAGCCCGCGGTTACGACAAACATCCGTCCCACATAGAGCGCCACACATAACAAGACCGTCTCGAGCGTCACGCCGGTCCACAAAATGCCAATACACGCCAAATGCGCGAGGACGAACGGGACGGTATCGGGATAGATAATGTCGTCGTGCTGGTCGTCGTTGTGTTGTTCAAAATCGGTTTGCACAGATCATCCTCTCGCAGAGCACCGCCGGCGCTTCAATGATTCAGCAGATTCCTTCTTCATACGGGTAAACAAGTCCACGCGATGTGAGGTTGGTCACGAACCCTGGGCGACTCCGTCCGCGCCAAGACGACGGACCGACTCGATGATCACCGGCTCCGCCGGTACGTCCCCAAACTGCCTGACTCTCGTCCTCGGCACCGCCGCGATGCTGTCGACGACGTCCATGCCCTGCACCACGCGGCCAAAGACCGCATAGCCAAAATCGCGGACACCGTTATTCAAAAAGGCATTGTCAGCCAAGTTGATGAAAAACTGGGCCGTCGCACTGTTCACATCTGATGTTCGCGCCATGGCGAGCGTCCCGCGGTCGTTTTTCAAACCATTATCAGCTTCGTTCTTGATGGGACCACGCGTCGGCTTCTGACTCATGTCTTTGGAGAAACCACCCCCTTGCACCATGAAGCCAGGAATCACCCGGTGAAAAATCGTCCCGTCGAAGAAGTTCGCATCCACGTAATCGAGGAAGTTTTCAACCGTCACCGGCGCCTCGTCCGGGTAGAGTTCCACCGTGATGGCGCCAAGGTTTGTACTGATCTGGACCATGGGAAGTTCCCTCCGTGTATCAATGCCGGTCGACGTATCAGCCGCCGTCGTGTCCCC
>JBFHWR010000133.1:0-9830 GCA_041599395.1 Gemmatimonadales bacterium
CGAAATGAGGCAGCACTACGCGGAAGAGTCGGCTCGGGGCCGGCTGGGAGGTTTTCGAGTTAGATCAGCCGATTCATCACGTCATAATGGAGATCGAGCCAGTCCGCCTCGGGGCTGCTTCGATGACGAGACCGGCGCTTGCTTGCCCCGGCTCCCGGTCCCGCAGGGTCGTGCCGCGCTGGGAAGCGCCTCGAAGAGGCGGCCCCGGGCTTCTTTCGGGGTCGTCGGTTTGCGCCGCGTCGATAACCGTCGAGGGCGTCCGAGATTTCTCGTCGTGCCGACTGGTCGAGACAAGGTCCCTCGTGGTCGGCGAGACAACGTTCACACCAGGTCATGCGAGCACCTCTCTTCAGACAACTCGGCGGATCCCTCACCGCCGGTACAGTGAGAGGTGCAAAATCCAGACCCGACCTAGCGGTCGAAATGAGATAAATCACACTTCGTTGCGCTGAAGCAACACCTCGGCGTTGCTCAGGGACTACAGCGCCCGAAGACCCACCGTGCGGCCGCGGCCAATCTGTTGACTACAAATAACTTGTGGGGGAGAGAGGGCTTCTAGCGATCGGTCCACGAAGGAGCGGATGAGCCCCACCGGGAACCCCGCCGGTCGGCGATCACTCGTTTTTCGATCCCACTTCTGCGGTTGGCTCCGGTCCGCCGTGTGGCTCGGGTGCGGCGCTGCGAGCGTCGCCGATCTCCGTTGCGGCGCTCGATGTCTGGGATGATTACCTGCACACGACGGTCCGCCTGGCGCCGCTCCAAGCCGCTGCGGCAATCGCCGCCCGAGCGCCGGTCCGGTATCTGTCTGCGTCGTCGTCTGCGTTGTTCTCGCATCCGTCCCCTGGGTGACCCTTTCTTCCGGACTGGGCCGCACATGCCTACCTGGCAACCCCATCCTCGGACCGACGAGGTCGGTTCCTTGGTTTCACCTGCTGAGTTGTCGCTGCGTATCCACTACCCTGAAGCTCAACCGCCTTGACCGGATCGAACCTACGAATCCCGGAGGGCTGGCGGCCGGATAATCCGCAGCATGATCCGCGCCAGGCTTCCCCTATTAAACAGGGACTTTGGTTGGACACTCATTGCTCTACATTACCGTAGAAGGTATATCTGTAAGCGTAATATGAGGAACGACCACCAGCGAGACGCTCAGAACCATGACCCCAGCCGTGTTTCACATCCTCCTGGCACTCACTGACGGTCCGAGACACGGCTATGCGATCATGCAGTCGGTTTCGGCGACCGGAGGACCCGGGCTTCCCGCCGGTCCAGGGACGGTTTACGGAACCCTCACGCGCCTCGCCCACCGCGGACTGGTGGCTGAAACGGCTGATGCGGCGCACGCACAAACGCGGCGCCGAGTGTACGTTCTAACTGGCAAAGGGAGGCGCGCGCTCGAGGACGAGGCGGTGCGCTTGCTCAATCTGATCGGGCTGCTCCGCTCGCGCGGCCTCGTCAAGCCAAGTTGATCCGTCCAGGATTCCTTCGGGACGCGAGCTGACGTTGCAACCGACACGGGATTCCATCAAATGACGACCGCAAAGAAAATGAGCAAGACCGACGCGCAATGGAAAAAAGAACTCACACCCGAGCAGTACCGGATTCTCCGTGAGAAGGGTACCGAACGGGCGTTCTCAGGTCGGTACGCTCGTTCAAAAGAGCCTGGGACCTACTGTTGTGTCGCGTGTGGGAATCCGCTGTTTTCCTCTGAGACGAAGTTCGAATCCGGGACCGGTTGGCCGAGTTTCTATGCCCCAGTGACCGAGGATAGTGTCGCCACCGCCGCCGACAACAGCTTGTTCATGAAACGGACCGAGGTGCTCTGCGCACGCTGCGACGGACACTTGGGTCACGTGTTCGACGACGGCCCGGCGCCGACCGGCAGGCGATTCTGCATCAATTCAGCCGCACTCGATCTCGAGCGGACCGGTGACGTCGCCCCTTCTGATACGTGAAGGATCGCCTTCTCTAGACCCACCCCTTTTGCCGAAACGCGCGCAACTTCTCCGCAAACAGCTCCATCTCCTCGGGAAGTCCGAACGAGAGGCGACTATACGACAACATAGGTGGGAACGGTCTGCCCACCCTGATGCCTTCTGTCTTCATGCGATCGATATAGACGTCCAATTCCCCGCGGATCCGGTGCATCAAGAAGTTCGTGTGCGATGGTAGATACGCTAAGTCGAGATCTTCCAGCACCCGGTGCGCGACGCCGCGGCTCGTCCGGTTGACCTCGAGGCTACGGGGGACGATCTCCGGATCCCGCAAACTGGCCAACGCAGCCGTCAAAGCAACGTGGTTGGCGTTGTTGTGGCCGGCGAGGGGCTCCAGACGGTTGATGACCTCAGGATGGGCGATTGCGTAGCCCAGTCTCAGCCCTGCCATGCCATAGATCTTTGAGAACGTTCGGACCACCACGACGTTCTTACGGGTGTGAATCCACTTGAGCGCCGACCAATACATCGGTGCAGCAGCCGCGTACTCGAAGTACGCCTCGTCAACCAGGAAATGCACGTTCTCCGGTGCCGCTTCGATCCACGCGTCGATCTCGGCAGATGACGTGACGGTTCCAGTCGGGTTGTTCGGGTTGCACACGTACACCAGGGAAGGACCGCTCGAGCGGCCAACCGCCATGCGCATCCCGTCGATATCGTGGGAAAAATCGGCTCGAATCGGCACCTTTTCGAGGCGCAACGCAAACGGCTCGGCATAGCGCGGGATGTCCTCAAACGTCGGATCGGCAATAACGAGTTGCACCTTGGGGCCAAGGGACTGCACGACCATCTGAATGACCTCGGTGGAGCCATTGCCAAGCTGCAGATTCTCCACCTCTACTCCCTCACCGAGGTGTTTCGCCAGCACCGGGAGCAGCTTTTCCTTTGAGGCTCCCGGATAGCGATTGGCCCGGTCCAAGCCGTCGATAATCGCGCGCCGCGCCGCCGGCGAGATTCCCAATGGGTTTTCATTGGAACTGAGTCGCACGGGATCGTCCGGGGACCGTCGCCATCTGGGGCTCGCGGTGAGGAACGCCGGCAGCGAGGTGGCTCCGCCAGCACCAACGACACCCACTGCCAACCCGGTTCTGAGGAACGCGCGTCGTTTCATCGTGACCTCCGGTTGAAATCGCGGATTTACCCCGTCTATGCTCGGATCGGATCCTCCCGGCCGCGTTCGTCCGTTCCCGTCTGCGGCCTTCTGCGGCTGTAGGGCACGATATGCTCCCATTCGTCCGCGTCCGACCGGGCAACCACTGCAACCACGGGATCGGATTTGCTCATGTTGAACACCTCGTGCGGAACCCCCGGCTCGATGTACATGAAGTCGCCTGCTTCGTTTTCCATGACGAGTTCGAGGTTGTCCCCGTATTCGTGTCGCACGCGGCCGGCCATGATGTAGAGCATGACTTCAAAGCCCACATGAATGTGTGCAAAGGCGACCCCACCCGGGGGAATGGTGGCCACGTTCATCGACAGGCACTTTGACCCGACGTTTTGGGCGGACATTCCCGTCTTGTACTGGATGCCGTTCCAGCCGCGGCAGTTCCGACTCCCGCGAACTGTCTTGATCCCGTGGTCGCCCTCGACCGGGCTCATGCGGGATTGCCCACTCGATGCGTCTTGCCGTTTCGACACCGCTCACTCCTCGGAATTGGGTGGACAAGCCGTCTGAATCTGTAATGGTATGGCTCTTTTCACGAGGGAGCCATCCTGATAGCCTCCCGCCCCGGGGCTGTTGCGTTTTTGCATCACTTTGAACACGTTTCCGTCGGCGGGAGCCGGGTCCCGGCGACTCGAATGGAGGACGGTGCGGTGACTATCCTCCCACAGTCATCCGTTGCATACACTCATGGAGCTTTCAATCAGGAGACACGAAATGAGCAGGATCAGCTTCTCCGGACGGGCAGCGGTCGCGGCCCTCGCGGCCGTCGTGGGACTCTCCGGGTGCGGCGTCAAACGAGGCGATATGGACGCCGAACTCGCACGTATCCGCAGCGAGATGCAGCAAGGCGATCAAGCACTCGCGGACCGGCTGGACCAAACCGACCGCGAAGTCGCCGGCTTGGCGGGATTGGCTGATCGTATCCAGAGCCTCGAGGGTGAGCTCGAGTCGATGCGGGCCGAGTTCGGCGGTCAAATCGAGCGGATGCAGGCCGCGATTCGGTTCAACTCGCCGGTGCATTTCGGATACGACAGCGATCAGATCCGCGCCGAGGACCGCACTGTGCTCAACCGGTTCGCCTCAGTCGTGAGGGAGTATTATCCCATGGCGACCGTGACGGTTGAGGGCTTCGCCGACCCGGCGGGAGATGCGATGTACAACATCAACCTCGGTCTGCGGCGGGCGGATGCGGTCAAGCGCCACCTCACATCAAATGGACTCGAAGCCAGCCGCGTTCGCACGGTGAGCTACGGCGAGGCACGGAATCGGCAAGTCACGCCCGGGGCGTTTGGTGACCGGGGCTTGGCCAACCGGCGGGTCGCGCTCGTTATCGACTACACCGGAGGCGCTGGTGCGCCGATGGCCCGTCGCGGCGAGACCTGAGCGTTCAGCTCCACCGGTTCTACGAGGCCGAATCCGCGGGTTCGGCCTCATTTTTTTTGCCCACCAGCCGAATGCCGCCCATGCCTCGAGCACCTCGGGGTACTCACCACAGAGAACACGGAGCGCACAGAGCACCACCACCCAACCCCTCACACAAGGTGGTTTTCTCCGTGATCTCCGTGGTCTCTGTGGTGAATCTCAGCAGTCCAACAAGACCTTGAGCACGCCGGCCCGCTGGGCGTGCTCCAGCGCCTCGATTCCCTGCTCCAGCGGGTAACGCGCATGAATCAATGGTTCGACAGTGACGCGACCCGAAGCCAGTAGCTCGAGGGCCGGCTGGAACGGCCCGCACCTGGAACCGATCATCGTCAGTTCGTTCACCACGACTGCGGCGGCGTCCAAGCTGAGCGTCCCCGCATACGTGCTCTTCATCACCAGCGTTCCACGCGGGCGCACCGCCCGCTGGGCGCAGGCGAATCCGTCTGCATTCCCCGTGCATTCCACGGCGACGTCGAACGTTCCTGGATCGACCGCGTCACTCGTCCCGGTCGCGATCCCTAACGTAGAGAGCAACGCCAGCTTGCGTGGGTGCCGGTCGACGGCGAGGACGTCACAGCCGGTGAGCGCAAGCGTTTGCGCAATCAGATTGCCGAGCTTCCCGGCGCCGACGACTAACACGCGATCGGCTGGCTGCACCACGCTCTGCTGTTGGATCTCGAGCGCCGCCGCCAAGGGTTCGACAAACGTCGCGACGTCCGTCGCAATCCCGTTCGGCACCACGTGCACGTTCTCCTCGGGGAGCGTCGTATACTGGGCAAACACGCCGTTCCGGCCGACGATCCCCAACACCGTGCGATTGTCGCAGTGTGCCCGTTCCCCACGGCGGCAAGCGGGACACGACCCACACACGGCGTTGATCTCCCCGACCACCCGGCTTCCCACGAGCCCATCCGGTCCCCGTTCGACAATGCCAACGAACTCATGGCCTAGCACGCCGCTGAAGGGGTAGTAGCCGCGCACCAGCTCCAGGTCGGTGTTGCAGATTCCCGCCCGAACAACCCGCACCAGCACCTCGCCTTCCGGGGGCTCAGGCACCGGCAGGTCATTGCGCACCCGCACTTCTTGCCGTTCGAGCCAGATCCCTCGCATGGCGGCCGTCACGCGCTCACTCCTGATCCCGGCACGAACGGCAAACACGCGCCGTGCGCCGATGCGCAAAACCGTTCCTTCCGCATCCGGTCGCCCGGTGATACCGTGCCTGGATGGCACAGGCGAAACAAATCGTTACCATTGCTCTCGTATTCGAGACCGCCTTAGTCGTGCTCGCCGCAGTCATCGGAATGGTGATCGGCCGAGCGCCGTGGGACCAACTGACGTTCGATTGGCGAGCTGCGGCCGGGGGCGTTGTCGGGACATTGCCCTTGGTGTTGGGCTTAGCCTGGTGTTTGAACTCGAACTGGCCGCCGTTCCGACGACTCGTCGATACGGTCGAAGATACACTCGTCCCACTGTTCGCGGAGTGTAGCGTCGGTGACATCCTCGTCATCTCGATTGCGGCGGGCGTTGGCGAGGAGGTGCTATTCCGGGGACTCATCCAACCAAGTCTCTCCGCGGTGATTGGTCCGCTGCTCGGTTTGACGGTGACCAGCGTGCTGTTTGGGTTGCTGCACCTCGTCACCCCCTCGTATGCGGTCATGGCAGGACTCATGGGAGCGTATCTGGGCGTGCTGGTGCTCGCGTCCGGCAACCTCATGTTGGCCATCGTGGCCCATGCGCTTTACGACTTCGTAGCACTCTGGCGGCTCACGCAATGGCGTTCCCGCTTGCGTCACGAAATCTGAACGCGCTCTGACGCCGCCGCCGGATCCATTCGGACCGCATCATCATCGATGACCAGCCGCCGGAGTCCCCGGTTGAGTTGTCTGCGAACGCGGAGCAAGAGGACGCATGAGACGGCGAAGAGCCCCACGACGAGCCCCCACCACAAGCCGACGGGACCGCCGCCGCTCCGAAAGCCCAAGTACAGGCTAACCGGCATCCCGACCAGCCAAAAGCCGAGCACACTTACGAGCATGGGCGTGCGCGTGTCACCCAATCCCCGAAGGATACCAACCGAGACGACTTGAAGACCGTCAAACACTTGGAAGACGCCTGCGATGGGAATCAGGATTGCGGCCAGCTGGATCACTCGGGCATCAATGGTATAGAACCGCGCAAAGTGGTGCGGAAAGATGAGCAGGGTCGTTGCACTTGCCGCCATGAACGCGAAGCCGCACAGCAAGGCCGCGCCAGCCGAGCGACGCGCTCGCAGCGGGTCCTCGAGACCGACAGCGTACCCCACGCGAACGGCAGCGGCCGCGGATATCCCCAACGGCACCATGAACGTGAGCGACGCGAGACTGATGGCAACTTGGTGTCCCGCCATCTGCACCGTCCCAAACACGCCCATGAGAAGCGCGATCACGCCAAAGGCCCCGAACTCGAGCTGAATCTGCACGCCGATTGGGACGCCGACCCGGAGCATCCGAAGCAACGGCACCAGGGCAAGAACGTCGCGCCGAAGCGGGAGAAGGTGGGGACTCAACGACCTCCAGGCGATCAGCAACAGGGCGATTGCCATGAACCATCGACTGATGCTGCTCGCCCAACCCGATCCGACCGCCCCAAGCGTGGGCATTCCGAGATTCCCGTATATGAGCATCCAGTTCAGGACGACGTTCACGATATTCGCGAGCAGGACGGTCATCACAATCGGCATGACACGACCCATCGCCTGCAGGCTCTGCCGCAACACGACAAACGCAAAGAACGGGAGAATGCCGGGGATGGAGACGTGCGCATACGTCGACGCGGTCGGAACGACATCGGCAGGCTGCCGCAGCGCGGCGAGAACTGGCTGACCCGGTAACAGCATCAGCGAAGCGGGCACGGTGATGGCGATCGCGAGGAGCATTCCCCGTTGCATGCCGCGTGAGACGGCAACGTCATCACCGGCGGCGACGGCCTGTGACACAATGGGGTCGAGCGCCATCAGCGCGCCCATCCCAAACACGGTGACCGTAACGAAGTAGAGGTTGCCAAGCGCCACCGCGGCCAACGCGGCTGCGGACACGTGCCCCACCATGACCGAGTCCACCGTCCCCATGGCCATGAGCCCCACCTGAACCAGGATAACCGGCAGCGCGAGTCGAACCGTTGCGCGGATCTCGGTTTTCCACGACGCGAAATTCCTAGCCATTCGTCTGCAGGGGTGCCATTGGGCGGCGGGCGTTGTCCCTCAACGTCCGACTAGAACGCGTGCTTCACGACCACGATGACTGCGGCCGCGGCCGAGATGAGCAACACGGCCGGCCGCGTGTAACCGCGATCGAGCACGCGCGCCGTGTGCCGCGAGAGCCAGAGACCAAAGACGACGCCGGGAAGAAACGCGAACGCCAGAAGGAGTTCCTCCATACCAAAGCGTCCCACCAGGTGCAGCGCTCCGAGGGAGAGGGCAACCCCAACCGTGAAGTAGGCCGACAGCGTTCCGCGGATCCGAGGTCCCGATTGATGTTGGTATACGAGGGCCATCGGCGGTCCGCCAATGGACACACTCGTGCCCATGAATCCCGAGATCGTCCCCGCGAGCACCAGCGTTTTGGAGGTGGGCCGAAGGTGGATCCCCGAGATACTGATGCCGACAGCCACGAGTACCAGAATCCCAAATACGAGGGCGATTCGTTCGCGCGACACGAGGGCCAGGAACCCTGCTGCGATGGCGACGCCGAACACCCGGCCTAGAAGCGCCCATTTCAGGTCACCGAAGGCGATCGACCGACGCTCCCGGTGCGTCAGCATGAGCGTGAGCGCCACCGACGCGCAAAGCAGCGGCGCGGGCACCAGACGCGGATCGAGCAGAATGAGCAGCGGAGCCCCGAACATGCCCAGACCAAACCCCACGGAACCTTGCAGCGTCGCGCCGATTGCCACGATGCCACTCGCCACGACGACTTCTATCCAGTCCAAGACGAATCTCGTTTCGGTATCCTGTCAGCGGGGCGGCGGTAGATACGCTCACTGGTGGTCGTATCGCGGAGGAGAGAATCATCCTGTAACCACGGTTGTCCATCCATGGGCGATGTCGGCACCGGCTGGGTGGAGGGCAACGGGTCCGGTCCGCGTATGTGCCGCTGAAGGAACGTCGCTCGGTCCATGCGACTGCGTATTGTCGCGACGTACTGCTCGTAGGCGCTGCTCGAACTCCGGGGGTTCCAGGACGAGGGACGGGGCAAACTTGCCGCAAGCATCGCCGCTTCGCGTTCCGTGAGTTCGGCTGCCGCGGTGCCAAAATAATGAGTTGCTGCTGCCTCCACGCCGTAAATGCCCCGACCGAACTCGACCACGTTGAGATACAGCTCGAGAATGCGGTGCTTATCCAGATGTTTTTCGAGCTGTCGCGTGAGGATCAGTTCCTTGACCTTGCGCCAAGGATTACGGGACGGCGAGAGCCACAGGTTCTTGGCGAGCTGCTGCGTGATCGTTGAAGCGCCTCGAAGCTTCTCGCCCTCCTGGACGGCCTCACGCACGGCCTCCCTGATCTCGAAGGTCGAGATCCCCCCGTGGGAGAAGAACTCCATGTCCTCCGCTGCGACCACCGCTCGTTTGACGTGCACCGAGATGGCGCTGTCGGGCACCCATAGCCACTCCACCTGATCCTCGTCACCGGCTTGGCGCTGCTGTTCTCGGTAATCATCGATGAACGCGGTGGACGACGGATTTATCGTGGCCAACTCTGAAACTGCTGGCCAGGTGTACCCCTGATACGCTGCAAACCCGAGCCCCACAGCCGCGGCCGCGAGTACTGCCCCCAGTACGATACGGAAGAACACAGATCAGGAACCTGCCGGTTGCCTGCGGGATGACCAGTGAATGTGAACGATTCTCCACCCCTGCGAAGTCCGTTCGAGTACCATCGTTTCGGTCCCACGCGAATTGACCTCCCGGTCCCGAAACGTCCCGCTGGTCGTGGACTCTGACAGCACCCAGGCCACATCCCCACTTGTTCCGGTGGATTGTTTGGTCACCGCCCGAGTGATAGCGGTCGCGAACGCGATGTCGGCGCCCAAGTGGTGTGATTTATACTCGTCACGTGACGCCTCACCTCCGCCGCTTTCGTAAACGACCACGCTGGGCGATAACAGCTCGAGGGCGTGGCTCGAATCGCCCATGGCAAGCGCGGCATGGAATGCGCGCACAACATCGGCTGGGGTATCTGTGGACTGAGCCATCACAGAACTCGCTAGTCCAGC
>JBFHWR010000134.1:0-9830 GCA_041599395.1 Gemmatimonadales bacterium
CGGCATGCACGTCGAACGCGGCTGCGTTCGTTGCGCCGAGTTCAGCCTGGAGATCGCACGCCGTGGACGGGAGCAAGCGGTCCGGCGACGCCGTGCCCAGGATGATCGCGTCGACCTGTTCCGCCGTGATCCCCGCCTCGTGGAGCACAGGCTGAGCGGCCATCTTGCACATGTACGCAACGGTCTCGTTGTCCTCAGCAATCCGGCGCTCACGGATTCCCGTGCGCTCGCGGATCCACTCATCCGACGTATCCACCATCTTTTCGAAGTCGGCGTTGGTGAGAACCTTTGCCGGTGCGTAGCGACCGGAGCCGACGAGTTCAGCGAGTGGACGTTTCATCCTGCCGTCTCGCGGGCCGACGCCTGTGCGGGCGCGACCGGGTTGGTAGCCTGGCCAGCGGGTACGCTGTAGGGCGGACGCCCATCGGGTTTAGCTATCCTCGACCTCGATGCGTTTTTCACCGCCGTAGTAACCGCACGTCGGGCACACCCGGTGTGGTCGGCGGGGATCGCCGCAACGCGTGCACGCTTGGAGCGCTACGGCGGGCGCCTCGTGGTGCGTACGGCGTTTTCGTTGTCGAGCCTTTGAGGTTCTGCGCTTCGGTACTGCCATTATTCCCTCACATGATCGGGATTGGGTGTCTTGAGCGCCTCGAGCGCCGCCCAGCGCGAGTCCGGCTCCGCGCGGCACGGACACGGGCCCGTATTCAAGTCCTTGCCACATTGCGCGCACAATCCGCGGCAGTCGTCGCGGCAGAGTACGTATTCGGGTACCGCCAGCGCCAACTCCTCACGAACAGCATCACTCAGATCCAGGTGCGTCGAGTTGGGCGGGATGCTATACGCATCGGGATCTTCGGGGTTCGCCTCTTCTGTGAACAACACACCGACGGGGGCATCGACGATGAAGTCCGTCTCGGCCAAGCAGCGCCGGCATTCGGCGCGCACCACTGCGCCGATGTGCCCCTGCCAGAAGTACTCCCCCGGCCCCGTCTCCATCAAGCGACCGCTCAGCCGAACGGCGTCGCGGAGTTCCCGGTCGAGTTCGGCGACCGCCGGATCATCGAGTCCAACCACGCCGGCAACCGTCACGGGTCCTTGCGCTGCGGCCCGGAGATCAATCTGCAGCATAGCCATTTAATGTATCCGCAACGGATAGGAGGGTCAACGCGGAGAGAGATTCCCCCACAGCTTGCGGAGCTCGCCGTCTGAGAAAAAGAAGGCGATCTCCCGCTCCGCGGTGGACGTGGCGTCCGACGCGTGAATGGCGTTTCGCTCCTTGGATTCGGCGTACAGCTTCCGCACCGTGCCTTCCGACGCCTCGGCCGGATCAGTGGCACCAATCACGGTCCGCAAGTGTGCGACCGCATCGTCCCGTTCCAGGACCATCGGGAGACACGGGCCGGACGTCATGAACGACACCAGTGACCGGAAGAACGGACGCTCGCGGTGCACCGCATAGAACGTTTCGGCCTCCGCGACGGAGAGACGCGTCATGCGAGCCGCGCGGACCACAAACCCGGCCTGCTCGAGATGGGCGAGAATCACGCCCGCCTTGCCCGCCGCGATCGCGTCTGGCTTGATGATCGTCAGTGTCAGCATAGATCCTTATCGTGGTGGTGTGACCTAGGGTCCCAGGAGACGCCTGATGATATCCCCGACTGTGAGTACGCCGACGAACCCGCCGTCCCGGACCACTGGAAGTTGGTCCACTCCCCGAGACAACATCATCCGCGCCACCTCGGCCAAGGACTGGTTTTCAGACACGCACAGGACGCTGCGGTCCATCACGTCCCGCACCGGCAACTCATGAGGATCGGGCGCGCCCGGCGCCTTCTTGCCCCCGCCCCGTGCTTCGCTGGACATGCGGCGGACGTACACCGGCAAGAGATGTCGTAACAACTCCCGATGGCTCACGATCCCCAGCACTTCGTTGTCGTCGGACAGCACGGGAAGTGCGGTGAGATCCCGCGCGAGGAGCAATTCCGAGACCGCGCCCAACGACGTGTCAGGGCTGGCCGTGAACCGCCGCGGCACCAACACGTCGCCCACCGTGAGCTCTTCGTGCACCTCCGTGTCCACCAGTGAACCCACTGCGAGCGCATCCTCGGCGCTCGATGCCGCCAGCAACCCTGCGACGGCATCCTCGCGGCTCAAGGCCTTCGCCACGGCTCCAATCGCCCGGAGGAATGGCGAGGATGCTTCGGGGGGCGCCACGATCAACACGACAATGCGCGCCTTCTTGCTTGGGTTTTCGGCGGGGTGCACCGGCTCCGGCGTGACGCCGACGGTGATGACGAGTTCTGCGACGGCATCCGTCCGAAAATGCAGCAGGAACGCCTGCCCAACCATTACGACGTCGCGCGGCAACGTCTCCGAAAGCAGTTTGTGCAAATGATCGGGATCGTCTACAACGCCCGACTTGTCCAGTTGCCGGACCAGCGCCGTTGCGGCCTCACCCAACGTAGTCGCCTGGAGCGGGATGACGACACGGTCAGCCGAGAGGAGCGCCCCGAGTTTCACGAGATGCCGAGCCGCTCCTTCATCATCGGCACCACGTCGGCGGGACGCTTCATGACGCCAATGCCCGCAGCACTCAGCGCCTGCATCTTCTCGGCGGCCGTCCCGGACGAGCCCGAGATGATCGCACCGGCATGTCCCATTCGGCGTCCCGGCGGTGCGGTCTGACCGGCGATGAACCCGATGACGGGCTTCGTGAGATTGGCCGCAACATACTCAGCCGCCTCTTGCTCCGCGGTCCCGCCAATCTCACCAATCATGACCACGGCATCGGTATCCAGATCCCGTTCGAACGCGGCCAGACAATCAATGAAATCAGTGCCAATGATCGGGTCGCCGCCGATCCCCACGCACGTCGACTGACCCAGCCCGCTTCCGGACAGCTGGTGGATGATCTCGTAGGTCAACGTCCCGCTGCGTGAGACCACACCTATTCGTCCCTCCCGGCAGATTTGTCCTGGAATGATCCCGACCTTCGCCTGCCCGGGTGAAATGAGGCCTGGACAGTTGGGTCCAATGAGCCGTGCCTCGCGCTCGTGCAAGAACGGCATGACGCGGGTCAAGTCGAGCACGGGGATTCCTTCACTGATGCAGACGATCAGAGGGATGCCCGCATCGGCAGCTTCGAAAATCGCTTCCGCCGCGAAGCGAGCCGGCACATAAATCACCGCCGTGTTGGCACCCGCTTCCCGCGCCTCGGCGACCGTGTTGAACACGGGCACGGCGCCGTCGAACCGCTGTCCGCCCTTCCCAGGCGTCACGCCCGCGACGACGCCCGTTCCGTACGCGATCATCTGCTTCGTGTGAAACGAGCCATCGCGGCCGGTGACACCCTGAACAACGAGCCGCGTCTCACGATCGACGAAGATGCTCATGCCGCGTTCCCTGCAAGCCGAATCGCCTGCTGCACCGCTTCGTCCATATCTGTCAGCGCGTTGAAGCCGGCTCGTTCGAGAATCTCGACAGCCAATTGCTCGTTCGTGCCTGTCAGTCGGATAATGATGGGTACCGAAATCTCCGTCTGCCCTTTTGCCGTCACGATGCCATTGGCGACGTCATCGCATCGGGTGATGCCGCCGAAAATATTGAACAAGATACACTTCACATTGGGATCGCTCGTAATGATCTGCAGGGCGGCAACGACTTTTTCCGGGCTGCTGCTGCCCCCGATGTCGAGAAAGTTCGCCGGTTCACCGCCGTAGTATTTGACCAGATCCATGGTGGCCATCGCGAGCCCGGCGCCGTTGACGCAACATCCCACCTGGCCGTCGAGCTTGATATACGACAGTCCGGCGTCACGGGCCGCAATCTCCGACGGCGCCTCCGCGCTCACGTCACGCAGCGCGGCGATGCCGGGCCGTCGCTCGAGTTCGTTGTCATCGACGACGATCTTTGCATCGAGCGCGACCACGTCACCGGCAGGCGTTGTTACCAATGGATTGATCTCAGCCAATGATGCGCCCGCCTCGAGAAACGCCGAGTACAGCTGTCGCATGATATCGGCGGCCTGACGCACCTGCCCGAAGTCTGGATACAGGCGAAAGGCAAGTGCCATCGCCTGATGGGCTAGGAGACCGTACCGCGGATCGATGGCGCGTTTGAATATCTTCTCGGGGGTCGTGGCCGCGACCTCTTCGATATCCACGCCGCCGGCGGGACTCACCATGATCACAGGCTTGTGAACCGTGCGGTCCACGATGATACCCACATAGCTCTCGCTGGAAATATCGGCAGCGGGTGCTACGAGTACGTGATGCACCGTGAGCCCTTTGATCTGCATCCCCAAGATTGCCTCGGCGTGCGCGCAAGCTTCCCGCGCGTCCGCCGCTAGCTTTACACCGCCGGCTTTGCCACGTCCCCCTGTATGTACTTGCGCCTTGACGACCACAGGACCGGCAAGCCGGTTCGCGATCGCCTCGACCTGCGCCGCCGACTCGGCAACCGCTCCATCCGGAACCGGAATGCCGGCCTGCTGGAGGATCTCTCGTGCCTGGTATTCGTGAAGATTCACTCGCCGCTCCGTGTAATAGACGTGCCGGCCGATCCCTGCAGTGCAGCCCATCCGTCGTCGAGATGAGCGATCAGGGCGCGACGCCCACCGTATTCGAGGAAATCGACCGCAGCCTTGACCTTGGGCTGCATGCTTCCCGATCCGAACTCGTCGCGGCCAATGAGGTCTATGGCCTGTGCGGCTGACAACGTTCGCAGTAGGCGTTGGTGTTCCGTTCCCCAACCCGTATGCACACCGCCTACGTCGGTCAGGATCAGCAGTGTGTCGGCCTCCAAGCGCCGGCCAAGAATGGCTGCTGCCCGATCTTTGTCAACCACCGCGTCGAGACCCTCCAGGTGACCTGGCCGGTCATAAAAGACCGGCGCCCCACCACCACCGGCGGCAATGACAATCTTCCCCGCCGCAACTAACTCCCGCACCGGCCCCGCCTCGACGATGTCTGTCGGGACCGGACTCGGGACAACTCGTCGCGTCCGGCCTGCTCGATCTTCTTGGACCGGGATGCCGCGCTGCACGAAGTCGAGGATCTCCTCTTGGCTGAGGGCGTAGCCAATCGGCTTCGTCGCTCGGGATGTTGCGGGCTCGTCCCTGTCGACTACGGTCTGCGTGATGACGGTCAGGACGTCGCGCTGGACACCGGCAATTGCCAACGCATTTTGCAGCGACTGCTGAAGCATGTATCCGATCCACCCAGCAGTGACCGCCACGAGCACGCCCAGCGGCAACGGCTCCACCTTGTCGCGCGCCAGTTCGTTCGTAAGGAGCGCGTTGCCAACCTGTGGACCGTTGCCGTGAACCACAACGATGCACCAGCCGTCTTTGGCCATGCGCACGACGGCCGCCAAGGAATCGCGCGCATGCCGAAACTGATCACCGATGGTTGTCTTTTCACCGGGCGGAGCGAGCGCGTTTCCCCCCAGCGCGACAACGATTGTCCCCGGGCTGGTCATCACAAGGGCTGCAAGCTAGTGGGTGACGGATGGTCGAGCAAGCGGACTACGGGAACGTGTCAGCCCGAACAGACAACGCCTCTCGGAACGCATCGTATGCCCTGCCGAATGCGCTCCAATCACCCGCTTGGCGCGCCGCATCCATCTGTCTGAACCATCGCCGGGCTGCGTCCCACTGCAGCGCCGAAATCGTGACCGGTCGTATCGGTTGTTCGCTGAGGCGCAGCACGGCTTCGAGTGAAGGACCTCGCTGCACGCCCTCTCCCCACGTTAGCGCGACCTCGGCGAGAGACGGTGCGGCATCGACGCCCGGCCCCGGGTCGAGATACGCAGCCAGGAAATACAGCAATCGGCCCCGCACGAGCCCCGGGCGCAGCGTCCCCAAAATCGGCGATGCCGGGAACTGCGCCTCGGAGGAAATGAGTGCAGCACTCTCGGGAATGCGTGCCGGCGTGCGAAAGCGTATGAGTTGCGGTGTCGGAACACCGTGCCGCAACGTCCCGTCAAACAGCGCGCTGAGCACTTGAGGGTCGTCACCGCGTATACCAGCGGACAGCCGCAAACGGGGTATCGAATCGCTGAGCCCGCCCCCAACCCACCAGAACGGTGCGCCAACTCGCCGGCCGACGAACCCATCACGGTCCGCACCGTTCATCTGTGACGTCCTCCCCGCCCCAAAGGCAGATTGCCATATCAACGCCGCTTGTATGTGAAACAGTTCTTCAGGATATCGGAGGTGCACTCGGAGCTCCTCGGGCATGTTCGAGATCGGTTGGACAAGGTCCGGCAAGAGACGGAGCCACGCGTCGGTCAGCGGGTCTGCGTCATGCACGGCGAACACGGTCGTGCGGCCAGTGAGGGCATCGACAACGCCGACGAACCCCGCATTGACATACCGCACGGTGCGGCCGCGCCAAGCGACAGCCGGCGCGAGGGGAAAGACCTCCGACGATACATATCCCGGTGCGATCCAATAGAGACGCCGGCCGCTCACAACTGGATACGGATCCCCGAATTCCGCAAACGGTGCAACCCGCTCTAGGCGCACTCGGACCGACCGATGTCTGAGGATGCTCGCGCTCGACGGAACGAGCCGCGTCCCCACGAGCTGAGGGCTTTGGAGTGTCCACGCAAACGCAAGCCGCCTCCACAGACCGCCGACCCGGACTCCAAATTCCGCCGCCTTGGAGTCAGCAGACACGAACGCGACGTCGCGTGCGCTCGGGCTGAACACGACACGGTTATCGTCCAACACCACCTCAGTGATTGAGGTGTCGCCACGATCCGCGCGGTCCAGATCAGCCACGAAGCGGGGTTGCCCGTTGGGCGCCGCGTCAGCGGCGCGGACTGCAAACACCCCACTAGTGAACGCGTAGGGCGTAAGGTGGACGTCCGACCACGAAAGCGCCGCTCCGTCCGCAGCCGCACCCGCGGCGAAGTCCAGTTCCCGAACCCCGAGATACACTGGGATGGCACTGTTCTCCTCGCCGTACACGCTGAGATACACTTTCGAAAACCGTTGGTACGGGTCCGGCGTCGCGGCGGTGTTCAACACCGCGCGGACGGCGAAGTCATCCCAAATCGGAGCAGACCGGAGCATCGCACGGTCGTCCGGGAGCAACGGTTGCTCTCTCGCCAGGGCGACCGTCGTATCGTCGAGCGGAAGGTCGAACGCTTCGGCCCAGAGCCGATCCTGCATCGCGTGGCTCACGCCCGTCGCGCCCTGTTCGGGCGGTCGCACTCGGGCGGCGAATGCCGGCACAACATGGTGTCCCAACACCGAGGCAGCACCGAGAACCAGCCACCCTGCAACCAAGGGTGCGAGACGGCCCAACCACGTCCACAGCACAGAGCCGAGCACCGCGAGCAACGACAGCGCACTCAGCAGCCGTGCGGTAGGGACGCGTACGTCCGTGAGCACGGCATCATGGGGAACATCGTGCAGTCCCCCAACGAGTTCCGCGGGCTCGAGTCGGTATCCCCAGACCAGCACCAGCGCCAAGAGGGAGAACAACACCCCTAAATGGACGCGACAGGGCACCGCGACCCGGACGCGTCGGGAGCGGATGCGAATGGCTCCTGCCGCAACGTAGAGTGCGACCGCAACCACAAGCACGATTCCCACAGCGGAAACCGCGAACTCGTAGAGCTCACGCCACCAGGGAAGATCGAAGAGATAGTAACCGGTCGTGCGACCAAGGACCGGTTCGACGATGGATCCCGACTCGCTCGCGGTAGCAAGTGCCCGATGATACCACCAGCCGGGGCTCTCTCGGCTGAGAACGGCAGCGAGTACAACGCAACCCAATGCAACGCCGACGCGGAGATAACGCCGCGGGATTGCCTCGAGCAGCTCGAGGTTTCCCACCTGCCGCGGGATGCTCACCGACTCCACGGAGCGATACACGACGTAGAGATGACAGAGGCACCAGGCCGCCGCGACGACGAACGCGGCGATGAACAGCAGCAGCTGTAGGCGGGCGATCTCCCCGTGGGGTTCACCTATACCAAGGCCCACGGCCCAGAGACGCTCGGTCGCCGTCAGGGCTGCCCAGCGCCCGAGCAGGAGGATGACCAAGATCGAGCCGATGACCGTCCAGACGATCCCGGCGCGGTGCGTCATACGCTAGATGGTGATGCCCTGTGTTCGCAACCAGTCTTCCACTTCACTGC
This sequence comes from Gemmatimonadales bacterium, assembly GCA_041599395.1. GTDB lineage: Bacteria > Gemmatimonadota > Gemmatimonadetes > Gemmatimonadales > GWC2-71-9 > JBFHWR01. Next base: position 8,155 of record JBFHWR010000134.1, read on the forward strand.
GGTACGACGCCAGGTCGGCCGCCGACCCCGCTTCGAAACGCATGACCAGCACTGGCTGCGTGTTCGAGGCCCTGAGCAACCCCCATCCGTTTGCGAACGTGATTCGCGCGCCGTCAAGCGTGGAGACGTCGTAGCGCTTGGCAAAGACATGCGCCGCCTCGCTCACGACCTCGAATTTTCGTTCTTCGGGGCACTCCACCCGGAGTTCGGGCGTGGAATGCATCTTCGGCACGTCGGCCAATAACGAGGATAACGGACCGTTCCGGCCGGCCACGTACGCCAGTAGGCGCGCCGCGGCAAACAACGCGTCGTCGTAGCCAAAATAATCCCCGCCGAAGAACATGTGCCCGCTCATCTCGCCCGCAAGCGGGGCGTTCAGCTCGTGCATTTTGGACTTGATCAGGGAGTGCCCCGTCTTCCACATCACGGGTTTCAGACCGGCGTCGGCCAACTTGTCCAATAACACGTTCGAGCACTTCACATCGAAGATGACCGCGTGGCCCGTTCCAGCCCGTTCGACCAAGTCGCGCCCGAACAGCAGCAGGAGGATATCGCCGAAGACGACGTCTCCCGCCTCATCGACGGCACCGATTCGATCCCCGTCACCGTCAAACGCAATCCCGAGCTCGGCGCCTTGGCGCTGCACCGCCGACCGCAGGTCGGCGAGGTTTTCCACCACCGTCGGGTCTGGATGGTGATTGGGAAACGATCCATCGGATTCACAAAACAGCGTGGTCACATCAGCGCCAAGCCTGGTCAGCGCCGTCTCGGCGGCAAGACTCGCAACCCCGTTTCCACAATCCACGACGACTTTCACCGGACGGGGCAGCGGACCGTTCTTGGTGACGATCGTGTCGATGTAGCGTTCGAGCACGGTCGCGTTCGCTTCGAGATTTCCGTACCCGGAGTCGAGGGCATCGTGCTCCATCATGTGCCGCAACTCCTGAATGTCGTCGCCATGGAGCGTTTCCTGAGCCACGACCATCTTGAATCCATTGAACTCCGGGGGATTGTGCGATCCGGTCACCGCGACGCCGCCGTCGACCTCGAGGTCGTGGAGCGCGAAATACAGCGCCGGCGTTGGGAGCATGCCGACATCGACCGCGGTACCGCCGGCGGCGGCGACTCCGTCACGCAACGCACGTGCCAGCAACTCGCCTGACGGCCGATTGTCCCGTCCCACGGCCAGCCGGGGATCGCGGCGCACCTTCGCCCGAGCGCGCGTGGCGAGCGCGCGTCCGAGTCCATGCGCGAGTTCGGGCGTGAGTTGTTCTCCGACAAGCCCTCGAATATCGTATTGGCGAAAAATGACTGCAGGTACATCCATAGGTACGCCTCGAAGAAGTGCTCCTGAGAACCTGTGGTCCCGTCTGGATCAGTCGGTCAGAACGCGGGATGGCGGCGGCAACATCCCCTCGGTACTAGCCTGCGCCGCATCGAGTGCCCCGTTGGGCCACACGCCAAACACGAGCAGCACCGCGGTCGCGACGGCGATCACCCAACGGGTCGGGCCAATGACCTGTGTGGCGTCGTGTGCCTCCGCTGAGACCGCGGGTCTCATGTACATCGCCATGATCACGGGGAGGTAGAATCCAGCCGAGATGACGCTGGCTATCACCAGCATCACGGCCAACAGTCCCTGGCCCGACTCCACCGCCGCGGACAAAATGAACCAC
>JBFHWR010000135.1:0-9822 GCA_041599395.1 Gemmatimonadales bacterium
CTGTCGACGGACCCGAAATCGGTCAGTAGCGTGACGATTGCGACGTCTTTCAAACAGGCACGCTCGTGTTACCCCGTGACAATGGGGAGTGAGACGGATTTGCCACCGGCGCGCGCAACGATTGCGCGGGCGGCCTCGGCCAAGGCCTTCGCCGCCGGAGAATCCGGCTCCGCAACGACCACCGGCTCCCCTTTGTCGGCGAGATCGGTCATGCCCGCCTGAAGCGGGATCTCCCCGAGCAGCGGCACCTCGAGTTCGTCGGCAAGCCGGCGCCCACCCCCTGCAAAAAATATCTCCGTTCGCTTCTGACAATGCGGGCACTCGAAGTAGCTCATGTTTTCGATGACGCCAATCACCGGCACTCCCACCTTTTCGAACATCTTGGCCCCCCGCAACGCGTCACCGACTGCCATCTCTTGCGGGGTCGTCACGATGATGCCGCCACGAAGGTGCACCGCCTGGGCCAGCGAGAGCTGGGCATCGCCAGTGCCCGGCGGGAGATCGATGATGAAATAATCCAATCGTCCCCAATCGACGTCCCGCAGGAACTGATTGATGATTTTCGTGACAATCGGCCCCCTCCAAATGGCGGGCATGTCGCGTTCCACGAGAAACCCGAGGGAGATGAGCTTCACGCCATGCCGCTCGAGCGGAATGATCTTGCCTTCCCGAACCGGGGGCTTTTCGTCGACGCCAAACAACCGTGGAATGTTGGGCCCGTAGATATCGGCATCCATAATGCCAACGCGGTGTCCTTCGCGTGCGAGGTGAACCGCGAGGTTCGCAGATACCGTTGACTTGCCGACGCCGCCCTTTCCGGACGAAACGGCGATGACGACGCCGAGCGCGGGTAGCTCGACCGGCTCGGGCGGCGCGACCGGCCGCGTCCCAGGTGCTGCGCCACCGGGCTGGGTCGCGCCCGCGCTCCCCGCCTGTGGCTCCACTACGTCGATCTTGACGCTGGTCACCCCGTCAATGGACTGCAGCGCGCGCCGTGCCTCGCGGACGAGTCCCGCTGGATCGTCCCGGCCAAGTGCAAATCTGAACGAGACGTCGCCATCGGACCCGACGACCAGATCTTCGATCATCCCACCCGAGATCACGTCCTTGCCGAGACGAGGATTGCGAACGTTAGTGAGGGCTTCTGCCACGAGCCCCTCTAAGCGGCTAGCCATGGTGGGTGTATGATAGAGGTGACACCGAACCCGAGCAACTGACGCTCAGGCCAGTGCGGCCCGTGCAACCGCCAGCACCTGCTCCTGAACCTCGGCGAGGTCGCCGGCGATCGAGGCGCCGGACGCCCGCCGATGTCCGCCTCCTCCGAATTTGGCAGCCAGCTCGGCGACGTCCACATCCCCGACCGACCGGAACGACACCTTAGTGCGACCGTTGGCGATCCGCCGGAACAGTAACGCCAGGCGGACGCCACGGATCGATCGCGGATACTCGACGATTCCTTCCAACTGGTCCGGGCCAAGTCCATGTCGTTCCAGAGCCCCGGGAGGCACGGTCACCCACGCGAGTCCGTCCGGCTCTACGACGAGCGTTTCCAGCACGTCCGCAATGATCCTCACACGACCCTCGGGTTCGCTGGCGTAAACCAGCCGATAGATCTCTTCCGGCTCCACGCCGTGCTCCAAGAGGTTCCCCGCAACGTGCAAGGTTCGCGGCGCCGTGTTGCTGAATCGAAACCCCCCGGTATCGGTCAGCATCGCCACGTAGAGGGCGCGCGCCACGTGCGCGTCGATCTTCCATTTCGCGGCGCGAGCGAGATCGTATACCAACTCCGCGGTGGCGCAGGCCTTCGCGTCGACGAGGCGAGGGCCGTCCGGTAACTTCCCACTGCTGACATGGTGGTCGATGCACGCCACCGGGACGCCCCGGCGTTCCAGCACAGCACCGAGTTGCCCAAGCCTCCCGACGTCGGAGATGTCCAACACGACAACCGCGTCGGCGCGCTCCAAATGTCGCACCGCCTCATGCGATTTGTCAGCGCGCTCAATCCCTTCGAGGAGAAAGCTGTAGCGCGTTGGAAACGGCGTTGGGTTCGTGATGGCCGCGCGGAGTCCCAACTTGGTCAGGAGATGCCACATCGCGACCTCACTGCCAGCCCCGTCCCCGTCCGCGTTCACATGCGTAATGAGCGCAACCCGCATGCCCCGCTCGAAGAGCTTGACCATCGCCTCCGCAGCGCGGCGCCGGGCCGCCGGGACGGGCACACCTCGGGAACCGGCGCGTGACGCATTCATGGCCATCAGTATAATGCAACCCGACCCCGTGAGGCGGTGGGACGACGCTGCTAGTTTGAGCCCGAGGGTTGCAAAGCGGCCTCGCTCGGGTAGAATTGCGAGCCGTCGCGTTCGTCAGGAGATTCCCCTCATGTATTGGGTGCTCCATGGGGTGAGCATCACGACGAACTCGTCACGGGCATTCGTCGAAATATCATATACTCAGCGCACGCATACAGTTAGCGCTCGGTTTCCGGAAAGCTGATCGCGCTTCGCTTCGGATCCTGACCTCACGGGGACCATGGAAACACTCGAGAGCATCATTACCAGCGTAGAAGACTTTGTTTGGGGGTTTGGCATCCCGGCGCAGGGAGAAAGCATCCCGCTCGTCGTCATCGCGCTCCTGGGCACCGGAATCTTTCTGACCATCAAGCTCGGATTCGTTCAGTTCCGCCGGCTTGGTCATGGGTTTGCGGTCACATCCGGGCGGTACGACGACCCGAACGAGCCAGGCGACGTCTCCCACTTCCAGGCCCTCACCACCGCACTCTCGGCGACGGTGGGAATCGGCAATATCGCCGGTGTCGCCATTGCCATTCACTGGGGCGGCCCGGGGGCCCTTTTCTGGATGTGGATGACGGCACTGCTTGGCATGGCCGTCAAGTACTCCGAGGTCACTCTCGCCCAGAAGTTTCGCGACGTGGAGACGGTGACAGACGGGCACAAGTGGGAAGGGTCAGTGTCCGGCGGCCCCATGTATTACATCGCGCGCGGGTTGGGTTCCCATTGGAAACCGCTCGGCGTGTTTTTCGCCGCGATGCTAGGCACAACCGCGTTCTTTACCGGAAACGCGGCGCAGGCCAACACGGTCGCGGATACAATGGAAACCACCTTGGGGTTGCCGGTGTGGATCACCGGAATCGTCACGGCGAGCGTGGTTGCCATGGTCATCATCGGCGGCATCACACGGATCGGAAAAGTCACCGGGATCCTGGCGCCGGCCATGGCGGCAATCTATGTCGCCGGGGCACTGACGATCCTCGTGTTGAACGCCAATCAGATCCTGCCGACGTTTGTGCTCATCTTCAGCGAAGCATTCGACCCGACGGCGGGCATCGCGGGCACGGGGGTCGGCGCGGTGCTCGTGACAATGATGTGGGGCGTGAAACGCGGGTTGTTCTCCAACGAGGCGGGGCAAGGATCGGCGCCCATCGCCCACGCAGCGGCCAAGACCGATGAACCAGTCTCCGAAGGCGTGGTGGGGCTCGTCGAACCTTTTATCGATACCATCATCATCGTGACGATGACGGCGCTCGTCATCATCATCACCGGCGTGTGGAACGATCGGGTGCCGACGGAGATCACGTTGACCGGCGGCGATCTCTCGTATGTGGTACCGGACGAGGGCAAACACATCAAGGGGACGCCACCCGCTACGATCCGCGTCGAAAACAGCGTCGTGCAGCCGACGTCTGCCGACGAACCGCGGCTGGCGTGGCACGAAGTGCCGGTCGAGGAGTTCTACACGGATCCGGAACTCGCGGTCCCCTTCACCGGTTCCATCAACCCTGGAGCAGGCTCGGCGGTTTCGGACGATGGATCAACACATCTCGTGCTCTACGCGGAGGCGTACGAAAGCGGTGCGCCACTCACGTCGCTGGCGTTCAGACAGGGATTGGGGCCGATTGGCGACTGGGGCCACTACATCGTGCTCATCTCGGTGTTCCTCTTCGGCATTTCGACGGCGATTTCGTGGAGCTACTACGGCGACCGCTGTGCCACGTACCTATTCGGCGCCGGTGCTGTCCTTCCGTACAAGATTGTCTTCATCCTGATGCACTTTGTCGGCGCCGTCATGCCGCTCGCGTTCATCTGGAAGGTCGGAGACATCTTTCTCGGAATCGTGATCCTACCGAACCTGCTGGCACTATGGCTGTTGGCGCCGAAGGTGCGCGAGATGAGTGACAGCTACTTCGAGCGCAAGCCGTGGATCCAGAACTTGGAAGATCATCGCCGAGCGGTTGCCGCGCGGAAGCAGCATTAGAGGGTGAGTGGTCCGTGGGTGAGGAGTGAGTAGTGACTAATTCGTGGAGCCTGGTGCGTCGTGAGCGTCAGCACAGCAACAAGTGCACCTTTCTCTGCATGACCAACTCCTTCGCTCCGCACCACTGACGGTTCACGACCCGCTACACGCTGTAGTTCGGCGCTTCCCGCGTCACCACGACATCGTGTGGATGCGATTCGCGCAGGCCGGCTGACGTCACCTGAACGAATTCAGTGTTGCAGCGTAGTTCTTCGAGATTGGTCGCGCCGCAATACCCCATTCCGCTGCGTACCCCACCGACCACCTGGTAGATGACGTCGATGACAGGGCCGCGGTACGGGACCCTGCCTTCGATACCTTCCGGGACGAGTTTCCGCGCCGCAAGGTCTCCCTCTTGGAAATATCGATCTGCCGATCCTTCCTGCATCGCAGTGAGCGACCCCATGCCGCGGACGGTCTTGAATCGGCGGCCCTCCAGCAGGAAACTCTCCCCTGGACTTTCCTCCGTTCCCGCCAACATCGAGCCCAGCATCACGCTGGACGCACCCGCCGCGATGGCCTTGACGGCGTCACCGGAGTATTTCACGCCGCCGTCGGCGATGACCGGAGTGTCGCCGGCGCCGCGGACGGCGTCGACGATCGCGCTGATCTGCGGGACTCCGACACCGGTGACCACCCGCGTCGTGCAGATCGACCCCGGGCCGATCCCGACTTTGATCGCGTCGGCGCCGCGCTCGACGAGTGCCTTCGCTCCGTCAGCGGTTGCCACGTTGCCGCCAATGACCTGTGCGTCAGGAAACGACTCGCGGATTGCCGACACGAGCTGGAGCACGCCTTCCGAGTGGCCGTGCGCCGAATCAACCACCAAGGCATCGACGCCCGCCTCGAGTAACGCCTTGACTCGCGTCATTGCATCCGGTGCAACTCCGACGGCGGCGAGCACACGAAGCCGTCCATGTTCGTCTTTGTTGGCATCGGGGTACAATCGCCGCTTGAAAATGTCCTTGATGGTGATGAGCCCTTTCAGCACACCGTTCTCATCGACAACCGGCAGCTTCTCGATGCGGTGTTTGCCCAGGATGCGTTCGGCTTCGTCGAGGGTCGTGCCGAGAGGCGCCGTGACCAGATTCTCCTTGGTCATCGCCTCGCTGATCGGTACATCGAGATTCCGCTCGAACTGTAGGTCGCGGTTTGTGATGATGCCGACGAGTTGGCCGTGATCGCCGACAACGGGCACCCCCGAGATCTTGAAACGAGACATCAGACTCGTCGCCTCGCGCAGGGGGCGATCCGGGCCGAGCGTGATTGGATTCAGGATCATACCGCTCTCCGAGCGCTTCACCCGGTCGATCTCAGCCGACTGCCGTTCGATCGTCATGTTTTTGTGAATGACGCCGACGCCTCCCGCCCGGGCCATGGCAATGGCCATTTCCGACTCGGTGACCGTGTCCATTGCGGCGGAGACGAACGGAATGTTGATCTTGATGGTGGGGGTAAGCCAGGTCGAGACGTCCACGTCACGCGGATGGACGGAGGCGTGACGAGGGACGAGAAGAACGTCGTCAAACGTGAGCGCGTGACCTTGTCTGAGACGAGCCATCACACCCCGCGTCCTTGCGTCAGCAACAAAAAAACCCGCCGTGCTCTGCGAGCCGGACGGGTTGAACGGATGACGATCCCTACTCCCATGGCAAAAGGTACTGGCCGGCTAGTCCTTGGTCAAGCGCTCCTCCCCCGTTTCCTCGCCAGTTTTCTCACCCGCGGCGTCTGTCGATGCAGCCTCTGCCGTCGCATCGGGTTTGGAGACGGTGGTGTCGGACGCGGTCTGGGCCGGCTTTGTCGTGCCGGCACTCTGTATCTCGCTGACGACGGCCTGTCCGGCCGCGACGACACCGCGCATCACGCTCCCCGCCGCATCGAGCACTTGCGCCGTCCCCTTGACGGCGGCCTTGCTGAGGCGGGTTGCGCTCAGCGTCTCTTCGATGTTGTCGGCAAACCGTTCAAATGTCGTGCGTTCGCGAACGCTTCGGTGATACTTGGACTCGAGAAACTCTATGTAATCGAGGAGTTGCCGGGCCGTCTCGTCCGGCAGATGCTCGAGTTTTCTGACCAATGTATCTCTCAAGTTTTCGTTCATCATTCGGTTCCTTCCGGCTGCAACTCCGCAAAATCGATCAGATCGAGGATAGGGTTGTTCAGAAAACGCGACCGGGCAGTCCGAACCCGGCCCACTACAATCATGTTCGCCAATAGCGGAAGACGTTCGACCTGCGAGCGCTGTTCGGGTGACAGCACAAGATACACGAATCCGGCCTCCGGCAGCGGGCCGCGCGCCAACATGTATGGTTGACCAAGCGGTATCTCATTCCGGAGTTCGTCGGCTTCTTGCAGCGCGACGTACTGGACCGTCCACTGCAACAGCTTCCCTTCGTAGTCCTCGGGAAGCGCCAGTACCTCGGCAGCGCTCACACCGATCAGGACACCGGGAGACGACGGGCGAAGATCGGATTCGCGAACCCAGGCCTCATGTTGCACCCGGACCCATCCGGCCGAGCGTGCCAGGATCTTGACTGGTGCACCGCCGGAAAGCGCACCGACCGTATCGCCCTCCGGCACGGACCGGAGTGCCGCGTCTTCATCCACGATAGCCCGGTCGAGACCCACGGCCGAGTCGGCTGCGGTCGGCGTCACGCGGGCGAGCACCGCTTGAGCGGCATCCTCGGGGCCAGCGCGGCGAACGTCGGTAACCGCGGACAATGACTCGTGCCACATCCAACCGTCGCGTCGCACGCGGATCCATTGGCCTTCCCGTTCGACTCGGTCGAGCAGGGTCCCAAAAGAGAGCCGTCCGACCACCGCCTGATTGGGAGCCGACCGAAGATTCTCACCACCGCGAGCCGTCACGCGAAGATCGTGGTTCCCACCAATCGACGGTTCAACTGACTCCGCCCACACCCAACCTTCGAGAGCGACCGCGACCCAGCCATCCTGGGTGCGGCCACCCGAGAACGAGACCCCCCTTGGCACGGTGGCGAGAATGGGAGCAGTCGTCGATGGATTGCGCCGAAAGTTCTCGGGCTGCACCACGCGATACTCGGTTTGCGCACAAAGCGGAATCGGTCCGATGCACGCGAGTGCGAACGCGATAACGCGGGCTGGTAGGGCCTGCCGGGGCCGACTAGATTGCCTCATGATCGTTAACCGGAAGATTGTAGAGGGACGCTCTCACCATGTCAAACATTTCGGGTGCAGGGTGAAACGGATCGCTGCCGTTTCCTGCCTTGTTCTCGGCGTGCCGGCCGCGCTCGGTGCACAGGTGGGGCACGCTCCCGAATCATCACCATACAGAGATCTGCGGGCCAAGCATGTGCTCTCGCTCACGGCTGGGTACTTGGGAGGATCATCGGGAGCCGCGGGCGTGGGACCGACAAACGGCCCTATCTTCGGCGCACGTCTCGATCTGCTGCTCGGTGGGCCGGCCGAAGTGTTTTTTGGTCTGGAGCTGGCGGACCTCGACCGCCTGGTCCTGGACCCAACGCAAGGTGCCACGTCGCGCGTCAAGGGCACATTCAACCAGTCGGTCGTTCTCGCGGAGATCGGCCTCGCCCTTCGGCTCACCGGCGAAAAAACCTGGCACGGTCTCGTCCCGTACGTCGGGTTGGGTCTTGGCGTCGCGTTCGGACAGGGGGTGGCGCAGGATTCGAGCACGTTCGAGTTCGGCACGAAGTTCCACGTGGATCCCCGGCTTGGCGTCCGATGGTTCCCGTCGGATCGGATCAACATCCGATTCGAGGCGCGGGACGTGGTCTGGCGCCTCAGCTATCCCGCCTTGTTTTTCGACCCGCCCGTCAACGCACCGGAGGAGCCCTCGTTGCTCGACCCGGTCACAATGGACGACACCGAGTGGACCCACCATCCGACGTTGCTCATCACATTCGGATACGCCATTCGGCTGTGAGTGCGGCCCCTCGCGAGGACTGACTGAACCGCGGCGTGTCCCCGATGCGCCGCCGCACTACTGCCGCTGTCTGGTGCAGGCCGCGTGCACCTATTCCGACATCGGCATAGATTCCAGAACGATGGCTCGTGTTCGCTTATCCAGGGCGGTGCGGTTCAACGCCGCACACCGGTACTTTCGACCCGAGTGGCCGGAGGAACAAAACGATCAAGTCTTTGGGCTGTGCGCGCGGGAGCACGGCCACGGCCATTCCTACGAATGCGTGGTGACCGTCGAAGGGCAGCTTCCTCGTGACACGTCGATGGTGATGCAATTGGAGGAACTCGATGCGATCCTCCGGGAAGAGGTTGTCGATCGATTCGACCATCGCCACCTGAACTACGATGTGCCGGAGTTCGCCTTTGGAAAGCAGATCCCGACGGCTGAGGCACTCGCCGTGTACGCATGGGACCGGATCGCATCGAGACTCCCTAAAGACGTCCGCCTCGAATCGGTACGTATCCACGAAGAGCCGCACTTGTACGCCGAGTACCGTGGCGAAGCGTAACGAGTGACTTCGGTTCGAGCCGGCGCGCGAACGCTTGCCGTCGCAGTAGTGTTGGCCACTCTGCTGCACCCCGTGGCCCGTGCGCAAACGAGACCGGAGCCGCGGCTCGTCTTCTCGATCTCCGGTGGGATTGGCGGAGCCGGCAGCCTGTGGTCTGTCGGTCAGCAGCCATTGACCCTCCTGGGCAACCCGTTGGCCACCCCCGACACCATCAAGCTCGGACGCCGGCTCTCCACCGGACTCGTCGCCGGTCTCTCCACGACGTTCTTCCGGTCCGCGCATCTCGGGATTACCGGCCAAGTGGTGTATATCGGGCTGGGGACAGAAACGAGTTGTCGCTTTGTGTTCGAGGCAACACCCGTAGACCGGGAAGAGCGGAACCGCCAGGTCTGTGCCGACATCACACAAAGACAACGCACCGTGTCTCTTGCGGGTTTTTACTTCGGCGGCACGTACCGGTTCGCGGCACGTGGCGCTTTGAGCCCGTACGTCCGTCTCCTCGGAGGCGCTACCGTGCGGAGTTCGAGCGTCGTGGAAACGGCCGGCAGGTTCCTGAGCGGTGGTTTGGAGAGCGAACGCGTCATCTATCTTGGCAAAGCAAGCACGACCGTCAACCCGAGCGCGGTTGGCGGGCTGGGCGTCATGGTGCCGCTCGCCCGAGGGTATTTGTTGCGAATGGAACTGGCGGATCACCTGGTCATCATGCAGCGAGTGACAGGACCCGATCTGCTCGCGAACCCGCCAACCGAGAATTTCTTCGACCACGTGCCGTCGTTCACCGTCTCGATCGACATCGTGCTCGAGCGGCGGCGAGGCCGGAGGTTCTGATCCGGTGCGTGGTGCGGTGCTGGCCGGAGGACGGGCAAGTCGTTTTGGCGGACGGCCAAAGGGCCTCGAACACGTCGGCGGTCAGCGGATCCTCGATCGGGTTGCAGACGCCGTGGCCTCCGCCACCGGGGAGTGGCCGTTCCTGATCGCCGAGCCCCGTTCCGCCGTAGGCTGGCATCCTAACTTGCGTGCGCACGGAGACGTGGTTCCAGGCTGC
>JBFHWR010000136.1:0-9795 GCA_041599395.1 Gemmatimonadales bacterium
CCGGTGTCGGTGGAATGAAAGAGTGTGCGACCGCGATACCGGCGAGCAGCGGGATCGCGTAGTAGAGCAGCGAACGACCGCTTCGCCGGGCCAGGCTGTAGACCAGCGGGACGAAGAGAATGAGGGCGACATCAAAGAACACGGGCACCGCGACAATGAGGCCGGTCAGTCCGAGCGCCCAGGGCGAATAGCGGTCGCCAAACACCCTGAGCAGCGCGTTCGCGATGGCACGAGCGCCTCCCGACCGCTGCAGCATTTCGCCGAACATCGCGCCAACCCCGATGACCACCGCGATGTAGCCGAGCGTGCTGCCCATCTCGCGCTGGATCAGTTCCGCGATCTCGGCCAGGGGGATCCCGCCCAGGACGGCAACGACAAGGCTGGTGAGCAGGAGCGCAATGAAGGCGTGTAGCCGAACGGCAACGACGAGAACCAGGAGAAAGGCTACGCCAAAGACCACCAGGCCGACGAGAGCGCCTGTCGACATCAGCCGCAACCGTCCGCTCGGCGTGCGGCGCAACCGGCCAACTGCCGACGCAGGAACAGGTTGTAGCGGCAGGCAAGGCGCTCGTCGGAGCGCGTGCATGAGGAGTTCATCGTGTGCGGTTGCGTGCGGGGGTCAGGCAAATTGGTTAAGTTATGGGTGACCGCTCGCCATCGGAGCGCTCGATGCTCAGGTCCTTGCAGCAGCTCTCTTGTCGCACCCTCTGGACGCGAACCCTGGTTGCCGGTCTCCTTCTCGGCTTCGTGTCGGGCTGTGCACGTTCAACCACGACGAGCGAGGCTGAGCCCGAAGCGGATCCACAAGCGGACCCACCCAAGGCTTCCGAACTCACGTCGAACCGCGTGGAGAAGCGCTCTCACGAGCCGCTCGAGAGCCTCCTCAAGGGCCGCGTCGCCGGAGTCCGTGTGACGACGAACCCGGATGGTTCCATTTCCGTCCGCATCAGAGGTGCGTCGTCGTTCTACGCCAGCAGCGAGCCACTCTACGTGCTCGACGGCACTCCCATCCGGGCGGGACCGCGTGGCGCCCTATCTGGAATCTATCCGAACGACATCGAGTCCATCGAAGTGCTGAAGTACCCCCCGGAGACGTCGCTGTACGGGGTCCGCGGCGCCAACGGCGTCATCCTCATCAAGACCAAGAATCGGCAAAACTAAAACGCGCCTACGTGGTGCGGTCTGCCAGGCTGCTCGTGGGCACGACGGGGTTCGGGAGCCGCTCGCCGTCTTGCTCCACAACGAACGCTTCCATCGCGAAGTATGCGGGCAGGCCCAGTCGCTCCAGCTCCGCCGCCGTCGCCTGGTTGCGGTCCTGTACGCGCTCCCAGAACTCGCGCGGGTCCGGCCCGGGAAACGGCGCCTCGTCCTTTTGCGATTGATGTCGATAGATCGCGAGAATCTTGAGCCGTAAATCAGCCTGTGACATCGGTACCAGCACGGTGGCTTCGGTCACGGGCCATTCCTGCCAGGCCCCCCGGTAGAGCCACACCTCTGGCGCCGGACCTCGGTAGATCGCGAGCGCGCGACGCACCGCCTCGAGGCAGAGACGGTGGGTGCCGTGAGGATCCGACAAATCTCCTGCCGCAAAGATGAGTTCGGGTTCCACTTCGTCGATTAGGCGTGCGACGATTGCGACATCGGCGTCGGTAATGGGGTTCTTCTTCACGGCCCCGGTCTGATAGAACGGTAGGTTGAGAAACCGCGCGTGCTCGGCCGTCATACCGAACGTCTCGAGCGCGGACGTCGCTTCGGTTTCTCGTATCAGGCGTTTGAGGGTGAGGACATCGGGTTCATCGACGTCTCCGGGGTTTTTACTGTCCAACGCGTCTTCCATCCGGTTCTGGAAGTCCCGCGCGCCAGCCGCAACCTGTGGGAAGCCGTCTGCAATGCGGTTCAACAACTCGAGATAACGGCGGACTTCGTGATCGAACACGGCAATGTTGCCCGATGTCTGGTATGCCACCGTGATGAGATTGCGGTTCTGATGCAACTTGGCCAGCGTTCCGCCCATGGAGATCACGTCGTCATCGGGATGTGGTGAAAAGACCAGGACGCGTTTGCCTTTGGGCAGTTTCGCCCGTCCCCGAATCTTGGCGATCAGGGTATTGAAGACCAGGCCGTTCAACGGCTCCGCCGTCCCGTGTCTGGCGAGCAGTGGACTCAGGTGATGATCGCGATAATCCCCAGTGGCCAACCGCAGTACGGACTTCTCGACGCGTTTTGCCAGCCACGTCACCGCCTCGACTTCGCGTTGCGTGTCCCACTCGACCTCATCGACCAGCCATGGAGTTGCGACACGCGTGAGGTCGGCAGCGGCTGGGGTGTCGAGGTACACCGCGGCATTGGGGTGTGCCTGGAGGAACGTCGCGGCGACATCAGAATCGACCTCTCCTTCAACGGCGCGACGGATGATGCCCGCCTTGTGTTCGCCGGTTGCGATGAGCACGATCTCTCGCGCTTCGAGAATCGTGGCGACCCCCATCGTCAGGGCTTTGAGCGGCACATTCGCCTCGCCGAAGAAATCCGCAGCAGCGTCGGCGCGTGTTATGGTGTCCAGGTAGATGAGCCGTGTGCGCGAGTCGCGTCTGGAGCCCGGTTCGTTGAACCCGACGTGGCAACTCCGGCCGACGCCGAGCAGCTGCAAGTCGATCCCGCCTGCGTCCTTGATCGCGCGCTCGAACGCCGCGCAATGCTCGGCGGTTTGCTCCGGAGGAATGTCCCCGCGTGGAATGTGGATGTTCGCGTCCGGAATATCCACATGATCGAACAGGTGTTCCCGCATGTACCGGTGATAGCTGTGGATGCTCGTGGGATCCATGGGGAAATACTCGTCGAGGTTGAACGTGATCACGTTCGCGAACGAGAGTTGTTCTTCATGATGTGCGCGGATCAGCTCACGGTAGATGCCAACCGGAGTGGATCCGGTCGCAAGTCCTAGTACTACGGTTCTCCCCTCAGCCGCCCGTTCGTGGATGAGGGCCACGATGCGTGAGGCAACCAGCGAGGCGATCTCATCGTCGTCTTCGAAGATGAAGACGGGAATCCGTTCACGTGTTTTGGTCATCGAGGAAGGCTCGTCACTTTGTGCTATGGGTTCGGTAATGCGGGCGGTTCCCGGCATACGCGCCTCCGTCAGGTCGAATGGCCGCTCGACGGCTCGACTGAAGATGCTTTGGATGGAGCGATTCCGCGAGGGAGACGCCCGAGGACTGTTCCCTGGCGTGCGGCGTGCTCCTCGGGCATCTTGGAGTCTCGCTCGTGGGCGGTGTCTCATACAATCCAAGAACGACCGATGACCAAATCCACTTCAATTCTCCTGTTCATTCCGCTTCTTGTCGGATGCGCGCCCCTGGACAACCAAGGCGGTAGGCACACGTTGGACCTCGGCGTTCGGTGGGGTCTGATAACCAATTTTGCAGAAGGGGGCGGACATAGAGCGCAGTTCACCTTGCGGAATAATAGCGACATCGTGCTCACAGCAGACAATTGGGAGATGTATTGGAGCATGTCGCCTCGGGAGGTCAAAACGGAAAGCATCACGGCGCCGGTGACAATCGAGTGGATCAACGGCGATTTCTACGTGATGAAGCCTCGCGAGGGTTTCAGTCTTCCACCAGACACAGAGGTGGAAATCGCATACAACGGCGCTGGTGCGGTGATCAAGGAATCGGATGCTCCGCTGGGTCTGTATGTTATCCTGCGCGATGCGAGCGGTGCCCATGACATCTATACGGTCAATTCCTCCACAGCTTCGTTTACGACTCCGGAGCAGATCAACCGTGGCGAGGGAGACGAAGAGCCAATTCCGACGCCAGCATGGCTGTTCGAGAATCACGCATCGATCTCCGAGCTCCCCGAGAGCCAACTGCAGCTGATCGTACCCCAGCCGCAGTCGCTGACGCTTCGGGACGGGAATTTTGCGATAGATGCCAATACCTCCATTCGGTATGATTCCGGTCTGCAATCCGAGGCAGAGCTGCTCACCACGTTCCTCAACGGCATCCTCGTGGAGCCCCTGTCGGCGGAAGAAGCCAGCTCTTCGAGCGGCAATGGCATCTATCTCCGGTTGGCCGACGTCGATGTCGCGGGCTCGTACTTCCTGACGATCTCGCCGGACGACGGCGTGCTCATTGTAGGAGACGAGGCCGGCGTGTTTTACGGCTCGCAAAGTCTGAAAGCCCTGATTCCTCCGGCCCACCTTGGGCAGATAAATGAATCCGTCGCAGTGAGAGCGCTGGCGATTACCGACGCGCCCGCATTTGGTTATCGGGGGATGCACCTCGATGTGGGCCGGAATTTTCACTCGGTCGAATCCGTCAAGCACCTGCTGGACGCGATGGCGTTCTATAAGCTGAACAAACTGCATTTGAATCTGACGGAAGACGAGGGATGGCGAATCGAGATCGAGGCGTTGCCGGAATTGACACGAGTTGGCGCGTTTCGGGGGCATACGACCGATGACTCGGAGCATCTGCAACCGTCGTACGGGTCCGGTCCGTTCCCAGACCCCACCAGGGGTTACGGCAGCGGCTTCTACAGCCGCGAGCAATATCTGGATCTCCTCGGATATGCCTGGGACAGGCATATCGAAGTGATTCCGGAGGTGAACGTTCCCGGGCATGCGCGAGCGGCCATCAAGGCGATGGAGCATCGATATCGCCGCTTCATGGCAGAAGGAAACGAGGTCGAGGCTGAACGCTACCGGCTAGTGGATCCCGCCGATGTTTCCGTCTACCGCTCAGCGCAATGGTACACCGACAACGTCATCAATGTGTGCAGCGAGTCGGCATATGGATTTCTGACTACAGTCATCGACGAATTCGTTGCGATGCACAGGGACGCTGGGGCACCGCTCACCATGTTTCACACCGGGGGTGATGAAGTACCGGGCGGGGCCTGGGCCAGGTCCCCGATGTGCCGGGAATACCTGGAGCAACATCCGGAAATCGAAAACCCGAGAAACCTTCAGAAGGCGTACTTCAATCGGATTAATGCGTATCTGGTGTCGAAGGGGCTCCAAACGGGTGGGTGGGAGGAGGTGGTAATGAATTTCAGGGAAAATGGATCGTGGGTACCCAACCCTGAGTTTTCTGACCGAGGTGTCGTCCCCTATATCTGGAACAGCTTGTGGGGCGCTGAAGACCTGGGGAACCGCCTCGCCAATGCGGGATACCCGGTGGTCTTCTGCAACGTGACCAACTTCTATTTTGATCTGGCGTATAACAAGGATCCCAGGGAGCCCGGTCTGTATTGGGGTGGGTTCATCGATACCCGCGATGCGTTCGACTTCGTTCCCTATGATGTGTTCAAGTCCATCAAGACCGGCGCCGACGGCACACCGTACACCGACCGCGATTTCGCCGGCAAGGAGAAGCTCACTGCCGTGGGGAGACGCAATATCATGGGGATGCAAGCGCAGTTGTGGTCGGAAACGCTAAAGGGCCAAGCGATGCTGGAGTATTACTATTTGCCAAAGATGCTTGGCCTGGCGGAGCGCGCGTGGTATGGTCAGGCCGCCTGGGGGGAGATTGCGGATCGCGCGAGGAGAGACACGGCTGCGCGCGAAGCGTGGAACGCGTTTGCCAATGCGCTCGGCAAGAGAGAATTCCCGAGGCTGGACCGGCTCTATGGCGGCTACAATTATCGCTTGGCCCCACCCGGCGCCAGGGTCGTGAATAACCGGTTGGTGGTCAACACGGCGTATCCGGGAATGGTGGTCAGATACACCACCGATGGCTCAGATCCGTCCGCCGAGTCGGAACTGTACGCTGAACCCCTGGAAATCGGGTCGGGGATCATCAAGCTGAGTACCTTCGATTCCAGGGGCAGGGCCAGTTTGCCTACAGTAGTCGATCTTCCGTAGATCCAGTTTCCGACAAATGACCGAGTCGCAGACCAATTCGGGGAAGTGAGCGGAAAGACGATGCCCGAAAGGCCGTACATTCTTGCAGAAACCAGCTGGAAGACCGTGCGCGACACAGAGTACGATGTCGCGGTCCTGCCATGGGGCGCCACCGAGGCCCACAACTACCATCTGCCGTATGGTACCGACAACTTTGAATGCGAACACATCGCTGCCGAGGCCGCGCGGTTGGCGTGGGACGCCGGTGCGCGGGTTGTGGTGCTGCCGATCGTTCCCTTCGGCGTGCAGACGGGGCAGCTTGACATTCCGTTCTGTCTCAACCTCAACCCGAGCACACAAGCCGCCGTGCTGCGCGATCTCGTCAAGACGCTGGAAGGCCAGGGAGTCCGCAAACTGGTCGTCCTCAATGGGCACGGCGGCAACGACTTCCGTGCTACGATTCGAGAGCTGCAGCCCCGCGTGAAGATGTTCCTGTGCGTCGCCAATTGGTATCAGGCCGTGGAGACGGGAGACTACTTCGAGGATCTTGGCGACCACGCGGGCGAGATGGAGACCAGCGTCATGCTGCACGTCGCCCCGGCGCTCGTGCGGCCGCTGGCCGAAGCCGGAGAAGGCAAGGAGCGGCGCTTTCGGGTGGCAGGGTTGCGTGAGCAATGGGCGTGGGCGCCGCGCCAGTGGACCCAGGTGTCGTCGGATACTGGTGTTGGGAATCCGGCCGCTGCCAGCCGGGAGAAAGGCGAACGATACACCGCCGCCGTCATCGAGCGGCTGAGCGGTTTCCTCGTCGACCTTGCCGCCGTGGATCCGGAGGACATGTACGAGTGACGGACTGCCCGGGCTCGTCGGCCTCCGCGACCATGAGACACAATTCTCTCCAACGACCGATGAACTTCAGCCACCAACCGCTGCCGCTTCTCTTCCTACCGCTTCTCTGCCTGGTGAGTTGTGGGCGAGAAGAGCAGCCTCCGCCACTGTTCAGGCTCCTGAGCCCTGATCGTACAGGGGTAACGTTTGCCAATACCATCACGACCGATGATACCGTGAATGTGCAGACGGATTCATTTGTGTATAACGGTGGTGGCGTCGCGATTGGCGACATCGACAATGATGGATTGCAGGACATCTTCTTCACGGGCAACATGGTTTCGAGCCGGCTGTATGTGAACAAGGGAGGTCTGCAGTTCGAAGACATCACGCGCTCTGCCGGCGTCATGACAGACAGATGGGCAACGGGGGCGAGCATGGTGGATATCGATAACAATGGATATCTGGATATCTATGTCTCCGTGTCCGGGCCTGCATGGTCTACCCCGGAAGAACGGCACAACCTGCTGTTCCTGAACAACGGGGATCGTACGTTCATCGAGGCTGCCGCCGCGTACGGTATCGATGACACGGGGTTCACAACGCACGGTGTCTTCTTTGATTACGACGGGAACGGCTACCTCGATCTCTTTCTGCTGACGAATGATCCTGAAGGGTTCGCCCGTGGCGAAGCTGAAAGGCACCCAGCGGGCATACGCAGCCAGAGCCCAACCAGCTACGATCGACTGTATCGCAACAACGGGGACGACACGTTTACCAACGTGTCCGACGAAGCCGGGATCTTACGACAGGTCGGCTTTGGACTTGGCGTCGTGGTGGCGGATCTGAACTGGGACGGCCGGCCCGACATCTATGTCTCGAACGACGACACCCCCAGTGATGTCCTGTATGTGAACAACGGGGACGGGACCTTCAGCGACAAGGCCGCAGCCTGGCTCGGCCATACGAGCTTTGCGGGCATGGGGATGGATATCGGAGATTTCAACAATGACGGCTGGCTCGATATCGTGCAGACGGACATGATGCCTGAAGGTCTGCTGGCACGGAAACGGATGGCGGGAGCCATGACGTACGGCAGTTTCATGGAGCTCCGGCGCAGGGGATTTCACCATGACTATAACGCCAACTCGTTGCAGTTGAACAATGGGATGACGGAAGCGGCAGATGTCAGCTTCAGTGAGATCGCCCGCCTGGCTGGTGTCGCCTACACGGATTGGAGCTGGACGGCTCTGTTCGGGGACTATGACAATGATGGATACAAAGACATCCTCGTAACCAACGGCTACCCGAAGGCCGTCATCGATTACGACTACCAGCTCGAGATGTTTGGCGTACGCAGGTCAGGAGATGACGGGCGGGGACTGGAGATTCTCAAGCAGCTGGCCGGATACCATGTGCCGAACTATCTGTTCCGCAATGAGGGCGATCTGACATTCAGCAACAGAACCGCCGCATGGGGCCTGAGCCAGCCCAGCTTCTCGTACGGTGCGGCACACGCCGACCTGGATAACGACGGCAGGCTCGACATCGTGATCAACAGCATCGACGCTCCCGCGTTCATCTACCACAACGTGGGACACCCAGATGATACCAGCCGTTATTTGGGCATCGAGCTCGAGGGGGAAGGTCTCAACAACCGAGGACTCGGTTCCAAACTCATCCTCACGGCTGGCGGTCAGAGGCAGTACATCGATCACACTCCGTTTCGCGGCTATATGTCCAGCATGGATGACAGGATTCATTTTGGGCTCGGTGATGCGCAGCGTGTTGACAGCTTGCAAGTGGTCTGGCCTGATGGGCGTTACCAATTGCTGACCGATCTCCAAGTCGATCGCGTGGTGACGATCCGCCAGCGAGAAGCCACGGAGAACCGGGCGCCCGGTCCGCCGGAGCCGGTCCGCAATCGTGTGTTTGGGTCGATGAAAACCGACAAGGCATTGTCGTACCGGCATCAGGAAAAAACCTTCATCGATTACAGCGTCCAACCGCTGTTGCCACATATGCTCTCGAGACAGGGGCCTCCGCTTGCGGTGGGAGACGTGACGGGGAACGGCCTGGATGACGTATTCATTGGGGGCGCGGCAGGTTTCCCCGGCGTCCTCTTCCTTCAGGGAGAAGACGGTCGTTTCGCGGAATCCTCGCAAGGACAGCCGTGGGTGGCGGACAAGGGTCATGAAGATTGGGGCGCCTTGTTCTTCGACATGAACGAGGACGGGATGCTGGACCTGTACGTTGCGAGCGGCGGGTATCATTTGTCGGCGGTGTCGGATCTGTTGCAGGACCGCCTCTACATCAATCAGGGAAGCGGTAGGTTTGTGAGAGATAGAACGGCCTTGCCACGCATGCTCACCAGCACGGCCAGCGTGGCGGCCGGCGATTTCACCGGCGATGGTCGTATGGATCTCTTTGTCGGCGGCCGGCTGGTTCCGCGGAACTACCCGTATCCGACACGAAGCTACGTGTTGCGCAATGAGGGCGGGACATTCGCGGATATCACGGAGACAGTACATGCCGAATTCGCCCAACCGCTGGGTATGATCACGGACGCGGTGTGGACGGACTTTACCGGTGACGGGCGTTTGGATCTGGTCACGGCGGGCACATGGATGCCTGTGCAATTCTACGAGAATGCAGGAGACCGATTGCGGGAGGTCACCGGTTCGACGGGTCTGCCGGCAATGCGGGGTTGGTGGTTCAGCATCGAGTCGGGAGACTTCAACAGTGACGGCCGCCCGGATCTGGTGGCGGGAAACCTGGGCTTGAACTACACGTTTACCACTTCACACGACAGCAAGTTCGGCGTCTATGCGGCCGACTTCACCGGAAACCAGACGACGGACATCGTGTTCACACAAGAGGTCGACGGAACGGAGTATCCCTTTTTCGGTCTGGCGAAGTTGGGTCGAGAAGTCTACACGATTGGCGTGACGTTTCCGACGCATGCAGCGTTTGCCGAGGCACCGGTGGTAGAGGTGTTCGGTTCATCCCAACTGGATCAGGCTGTCCATTACCAGGCGGATTCCTTTGCCAGTGTCTACCTGCAGAATGACGGCGACGGAACGTTCACCGCCATTCCGCTAGCCAATTCCGCGCAGTTGTCACCG
>JBFHWR010000137.1:0-9758 GCA_041599395.1 Gemmatimonadales bacterium
CCGAGACCTCTTCCGCACGCTGCGAGACTATCTCGAGACCGCGGCCAGGGAACTCGCCGAGCGGCAACGGCGCGAAACCGAACACCAGCAGGAGTTCCACGCCGCCCGCCTGGAAGCGGAGGCCGACGAACTCATCGCGGCGGAAAAGACCGCGCTCAAGGCCGGCCTCAAGGCGGCGAAGGCCCTGGCGGCCCTTAGCCCGCAAGAGATGCTGCTGAAAACGGGGATGCCGGCGCTTGGGAAGTTGCTGGGTCCCAAGAGCGAAGCCGATTTGGAAGAAGCGGCGGAAGAGTTCATGCGATTGGCCGGTCTCACACCGACCGGGAAATGCAGGCTGCGCGACGGCCGCACCGGGGAGTACTTCGACTCGGAAGTCACCGTGGGTTCGTTGTACATGCTCAAGCTCTCCCACCTGGTCGACGACAAGATCCACGCCCGGTCGATCGGCCCGTACAGCTTGGTCACGCAGCAGCCGCTTGCCGGGAAAGCGCAGTTCGGCGGACAGCGGTTTGGAGAGATGGAGGTGTGGGCGCTCGAAGCCTACGGCGCCGCGCACACGCTACAGGAGATGCTCACGGTCAAGTCCGATGACGTCAGCGGCCGGAGCCGTGTGTATGAAGCCATCGTCAAGGGACAGAACCTGCCCGAGCCGGGTATTCCGGAGTCATTCAACGTCTTGGTGAAGGAACTCCAGGCTCTTGGGCTCAAAGTTACGCTCGGCGTCACCGAGGACGTCGAGGAATAGCGTCGAAGAGGGAGTAGCAATGATCGATTTCCGAAGCGGCCGTGAATCGCGAAGTGCGAGCTTCGACTTCATCCACATCCGGATCGCCAGTCCGGAGGAAATCCGTGGGCCGAAGGACTCGAAGGAGCGTGAACGGCTGGTCATGCAGGGTCACCGCGGGTGGTGGTCCTGGGGAGAAGTAACGAAGCCCGAGACGATCAATTACCGATCCTTCAAGCCGGAGAAAGACGGGCTCTTCTGCGAGCGCATCTTTGGGCCGGTCAAGGATTGGGAATGTCACTGCGGGAAGTACAAGCGGATTCGCTACCGAGGCGTGGTGTGCGATCGCTGTGGAGTCGAAGTGACGCTCTCGAAGGTGCGGCGCGAGCGCATGGGGCACATCGAGCTGGCCGTTCCCGTGGCGCACATCTGGTTCTTCAAGACGCTGCCGAGCCCGATGGGCAACCTGCTCGACCTGACGCTGCGTGACCTCGAGAAGGTTCTGTACTACACCAACTATGTGGTCATCGACCCGGGTGAGCAGGAGGTCGCGCAAAAGGACCTGTTGGAAGAGGATGCGTATCTCGAGCTGCGCGCGAAGGCCAAAGAGGAAGGTGATACCGCCTTCAAGGCGGACATCGGCGCGCCCGCCGTCCGCGAGTTGCTGCGTCAGCTCGATGTGGACAAGCTGGCAGAGGAACTTCGCAGCGCCGTTGCCGTCGAAACCAGCCAGCATCGCAAAAAACAAATGCTCAAGCGGCTCAAGATCGTCGATGCGTTTCGCAATTCCGGAGACGGCGACGAGTCGCGCAACGATCCGGGTTGGATGATTCTCGACGTCGTCCCCGTGCTACCGCCGGACCTGCGGCCGCTGGTGCCGTTGGACGGTGGCCGGTTTGCGACGAGCGACCTGAACGATCTGTATCGCCGGGTCATCAACCGGAACAACCGTCTGCAGAAACTCATTCTGCATCGTGCGCCGGAGGTGATTCTCCGCAACGAAAAACGGATGCTCCAGGAAGCCGTGGATGCGCTGTTCGACAACGGGCGCCGTTCCAAGGCCATTCGTGGACGCGGGAAGCGTCCGCTCAAGTCGCTCTCGGACATGCTCAAAGGGAAACAGGGGCGGTTTCGCCAGAATCTCCTGGGCAAGCGGGTGGACTACTCGGGCCGCTCCGTCATCGTGGTCGGCCCCGAGCTTCGCTTGCACCAATGCGGTCTCCCCAAAACCATGGCGGTGGAGCTCTTCAAACCGTTCATCATTCATAAACTGGTCGAAAAGGGTATCGCGGAAACGGTCAAGCGCGCCAAGAAGATTGTGGAGCGCGAGAGCTCGGAGGTGTACGAGATTCTCGAGGAGATCATTCAAGATCATCCGGTGCTCTTGAACCGTGCGCCGACGCTCCATCGGCTGGGGATCCAGGCCTTCGAACCGGTTCTGGTCGAGGGAAAAGCGATTCGGGTGCATCCGCTCGTCTGCGCGGCGTTCAACGCCGACTTCGACGGGGACCAGATGGCCGTCCACGTGCCCTTGTCGTTCGAGTCCCAGCTCGAGGCCCGCGTCCTCATGATTTCGAGCAACAACGTGTTGAAGCCGTCAGACGGACGGCCGGTCGCGGAGCCAAGCCAAGACATGGTGTTGGGTTGCTACTACCTCACGAAAGCCCTGCCGGATTTCGAAAAGGCGGCAAAGGACGCGCCACATCACGCGTCACTCGCCACCGTCGAGGGCGCCGTGGCCTCCGGCCGCCTGACCTGCCATTCGCCGATCTACTTCTGGTACGAGCCGACTGACGAGGCCGTGGACCGAGAGCGTGGATGGCTTCTGACCACCGCGGGCCGGGTCCTGTTCAACGGTATTCTGCCGCCGGCGTTGGTGGATGAGTTGGGATTCCAGAACGAGCCGATGCGCAAGAAGGCGCTCTCGGCGCTCGTCTTCGAGTCGTACCGCCATGCCGGCCTGTCGGCGACGGTGGCGTTTCTCGACAGGCTCAAGGAGTTCGGGTTCCGCCACGCGACACTCGGCGGCGTCTCGATCGGCGTCGAAGATCTCGAGATCCCGGCTGAGAAAGCCGATCTCATTCACGAGGCGGGCGCGCGAGTCGAGCGGTTCCAGAAGGCGTATGCGACGGGTCAGATCACGTTCGGCGAGCGCTACAACAAGGTGATCGATGCCTGGACGCACGCGAACAACGACATCGCCGAGGCCATGGTGCACAACCTGGCGAAAGCCCGAACGGGGTTGAATCCGGTGTACATGATGTTCGACTCCGGCAGCCGGGGGAGCCGCGACCAGATTCGGCAGCTCGCGGGTATGCGTGGCCTCATGGCGAAGCCGCAGAAGAAACTGACGGGCGGGATTGGCGAGGTCATCGAGAGCCCGATCAAGTCCAACTTCCGCGAGGGGCTTTCGGTGCTGGAGTACTTCATCTCCACCCACGGTGCGCGGAAGGGGCTCGCCGATACCGCGCTCAAGACGGCGGATGCGGGTTACCTCACGCGCCGGTTGGTCGATGTCGCGCAGGACGTGACGATCTCGGAGGAGGACTGCGGGACGATTCTCGGTCTCGAGATCTCGTCCCTCAAAGAGGGCGAGGACATCATCGAGCCGCTGCGGGAGCGCATCGTCGGGAACGTCGCCGCGCAGGACGTGTTCGATCCGCACGAGTTGGACGAGCACGGCGACCCGCACCTCCTGGTCGCGGCAGGTGAGCTGATCGACGAAGAGACGGCAGGGGCGATCGAGGATGCGGGGATCGAAACAGTCCGGATCCGCTCCGTCTTGACATGTGAAGCGCGCCGGGGCAACTGCCGCATGTGTTATGGCCGCAATTTGGCAACGATGCGGATGGTGGACCTCGGTGAAGCGGTAGGGATTCTGGCCGCGCAGTCGATTGGCGAGCCGGGCACGCAGCTCACGCTGCGCACCTTCCACATCGGCGGGACCGCGGCGCGCATCGCCGAACAGACCGCCAGAAAGAGCAAACTCGAGGGCAAGATTCAGTTCGATGACCGGCTCCAGGTCGTTGAAACGCCCTCCGGTCAGCACGTCGTCACGGGTTATGACGGTGAGTTGGTGCTGCACGACAACGACGGACAGGTGCGCTCCCGCTTCCAAGTGCCGCTGGGGGCCACCCTTGCGGTGTCCGACGGCGATGAGGTCAAACGGGACGGGTTGCTCTTCACGTGGGATCCCTACGCCAACCCGATCATCACGGACGTCCAAGGGGTCGTTCGGTTCGGAGACATCGTGGATGACGAGACCGTTCGGGAGGAGCTCGATGAGATCACCGGCCTTCGCCAGCGGGTCATCATCGAAGACCGGGAAAAGAAACTGCACCCGCACATCGAGATCCTGCAAACCAAGGGCGGCAAGCAGAAGCGCGTGCGGAACTACGTGATTCCGGAAGGCGCCCAGATCACGGTCGACGACGACCAGCAGGTCCACGCCGGCCAAACCCTTGCGAAGATCTCGCGGGAGGCGTACAAGACGCGCGACATCACGGGTGGGTTGCCGCGGGTCGCCGAGCTGTTCGAGGCGCGGCGTCCTAAGGATCCGGCGACGATTTCCGAGATCGATGGCGTCGTTCGCTTTGGCGATATCAAGCGCGGCAAGCGCGAAATCTTCGTGCACGGAGATGCGGGCGAGCCTCAAGTGTACGACGTACCAGCCGGGAAACACCTGCGGGTCCACGAGGGAGACCGGGTACGGGCCGGAGACCGGCTCACCGAAGGACCAGTCAACCCGCACGACATCCTGCGGATCAAGGGACCCAGGGCGGTGCAGGAGTATCTCTTGAACGAGGTGCAGGAGGTGTACCGGCTGCAAGGGGTCAAGATCAACGACAAGCACATCGGGGTGATCGTCCGCCAGATGCTACAGAAGCTGAAGGTGCTCGACCCCGGTGATACCGATTTCTTGGAAGGCGAGAACGTCGACAAGCTGGTCTTCCGTGAGAAAAACGAGCGGGTCATCCGGAAAGGCGGCCAGCCCGCGACGAGTGAGCCGCTGCTGCTCGGGATCACCAAGGCGTCACTCACGACCCAGTCCTTCGTGTCGGCGGCGTCTTTCCAGGAGACGACGCGCGTGCTGACGGACGCGTCGATCCGCGGGGCCCGGGATGATCTGCTCGGCCTGAAGGAGAACATCATCATCGGGCATCTGATTCCGACTGGGACCGGCATCTATCGGTACTCTGAGATCGAGATCGAACCGCCGGAAGGGTTCGAGCCACCGCCGCCGCCGCCGGACGTGGAGGAGGAGACCGGCGTGCCGAGCCCGTTCATTGCCGTGCCGAAAGAGCCGGCGGAAGCCGAGGCTTCGTAGAGTCACGCACGATGACCGTGCACGAACCGCGCGGTGGCACAGGCTGCCGCGCGGTTCGCGTGTGAGGTCGGGATAGTATGCTCAGCTGCCAGCGGCATGAGTTCGCACTCCCCGAGGGAAGCCACTACCTGAACTGCGCCTACATGTCGCCGCTGTCGAGACGTGTCGAGCTGGCAGGCATCACGGCGCTCCGGCGCAAACGGAACCCGGCGGCGATTGCGCCGGCCGATTTCTTCGAGGGCCTCGACCAGGTGCGACAGCGCTTTGCGCGGCTCGTTGGCATCGCCGAGCCGGCGCGCGTCGCTGTGATGCCGTCCGTCTCGTATGGCGTTGCCACCGTAGCGCGCAACACGCCGCTGTCACGCGGACAGTCCGTTGTGCTGCTCGATCAGCAATTCCCGTCCAACGTGTATAACTGGCATCGAGTTGCGCGGTCAGCCGGTGCTCGAGTCCGGACGGTTGCCCCGCCGGCGGACCTTCCGCCACGCGGGGCCGAATGGATGAACCGGTTGCTGGAAGCGATCGACGAGAGCACCGCGGTGGTGGCTCTAGGCGAGGTGCACTGGACCGACGGGACGCTGTTCGACATCGGGCGGGTGAGCGCGCGGGCGAAAGAGGTGGGAGCGGCGTTGGTGATCGACGGGAGCCAATCCGTGGGGGCGCTGCCGTTCGACGTCGGCACGGTCCAACCCGATGCTCTGGTGTGCGCGGGCTACAAGTGGCTGCTGGGGCCGTACGGGCTGAGCGTGGCCTATTACGGCCCCCGGTACGACGATGGCGTTCCGCTCGAGGAGACGTGGCTGTCGCGGAAGGGAAGCGAGGATTTTCGTGGCCTCGTTGATTACCAGGAAGCCTACCGGCCCGGAGCCGCCCGGTTCGACATGGGTGAGGCGAGCAACTTCACGCTCGTTCCCATGCTGGCCGCCGCACTGGAGCAGCTGCTGGAGTGGACCGTGGGGGGCATTGCGGGGTGGTGCCGGCCGCTCACCGACCAGCTGGCGCGCGCGGCTCGCGACTTGGGGTATCGGGTCGAGGAGGATGGTGCCCGCCCCCCGCACATCCTGGGGCTCGGGTTGCCTGGGAACCTCGCACCCGATGCCATGCAGCGCTCGCTCGCCGAGCGGGGGGTCTCGGTCTCGGCCCGCGGCAGCGTGATTCGTCTTTCCCCGCATGTCTACAACGATGAGACGGACGTGGCGGCGGCGGTGGACGCGCTCGCCGCCGTATCCCGCGGTCATCAACGAGCTTGACCCTGTCCTAGACGCCGTCTACATTTCTAAGGCTGTATCGGTTTGCCACACGGCATCCCGACCCAGGCGGTGTCTCTTCATCCACTCAAGGTAGATGCCAACGATCTCGCAGCTCGTCCGGACGGGACGAAAGGCGATGCAGAAGGTGGAAAAGGCGCCCGCGCTCAAGGGGAATCCCCAGAAGCGTGGCGTCTGCACCCGGGTGTATACCACGACGCCCAAAAAGCCGAACTCGGCGCTCCGCAAAGTTGCGCGGGTCAGGCTCACGAACGGGTTCGAGGTCACGAGCTACATCCCGGGCGAGGGACACAATCTCCAGGAGCACAGCATCGTGCTCATTCGCGGAGGCCGGGTGAAGGATCTGCCGGGAGTGCGGTACCATATCATCCGGGGGACGCTCGATGCCGCTGGGGTCGAAGACCGGCGGCAGGGCAGGTCCAAATACGGGGCGAAGAGACCGAAGTGAGCCGGCGGCAAAGTGCTGTGAAGCGCCCGGTCCCGGCGGATCCGCGCTACGACAGCCAGACGGTTTCGAAGTTCATGAACCATCTCATGGTGGATGGGAAGAAGTCGACGGCCGAACGGATTTTCTATCGGTGCATGGATGTCATCGAGGAGCGCACCGGTCAGCCGGGGGTACAGGTGTTCAAGCAGGCGCTCGCCAACGTGAAGCCGGCCGTTGAGGTCAAGAGCCGACGGGTGGGGGGCGCCACGTATCAGGTGCCCGTCGAGGTGCGGCCGGACCGCCGCACCGCGCTGGCCATGCGATGGATCTTGCAATTTGCGCGCGGCCGGGGTGAGAAGACGATGGCCGAACGGCTCGCATCCGAGCTGGTCATGGCCTCGAAGGGTGAAGGAAACTCGATCAAGAAGAAAGAAGACACTCATCGCATGGCGGAAGCGAACCGCGCGTTCGCCCATTACCGGTGGTGAGGTTCACGCGGTAGAACCTTAGAGCAACAAAATCGGGACCCTGCTTCAAGGGATCCTGCGTCGCAGGGAGAGCGCCTCCCGGACGAGTGCGGAGCGAGACCTGTCCGAGATCGGATGACGGTCGCCCCGCTTTTTCACTGCCTGTGAACGGCATGAAGCACAACGACGACTACGAGAATTGGCACAAGTGAAACTCATGGGAAGAACGATCGCGCTTGACAAGATCCGCAACATCGGCATCATGGCGCACATCGACGCCGGTAAGACCACGACCACCGAGCGGATTCTATACTATACGGGCCGGACGTATAAGCTCGGCGAGGTGCACGACGGCACCGCGACGATGGACTGGATGGAGCAGGAGCAGGAACGGGGCATCACGATTACATCGGCCGCCACGTACTGCGAGTGGACCCGTTTTGGCATCCCACACCAGATCAATATCATCGACACGCCGGGCCATGTCGATTTCACTGTCGAAGTCGAACGCTCCCTGCGCGTGCTCGATGGCGCCGTGACGCTGCTCGATGCCGTCGGCGGCGTCGAGCCACAGACCGAGACCGTCTGGCGTCAAGCCGATAAGTACCGTGTTCCCCGCATCATCTTTGTGAACAAGATGGACCGTGTCGGCGCCGATTTCGACCGTTGCCTCTCGATGGTGCGCACGCGTCTCGGCGCCAAAGCCTTCCCGGTCCAGTATCCGTTGGGAAGCGGCGAGCTGTTCACCGGACTGATCGATTTGGTGCGGCAGGTGGAGGTCGTGTACGATGTCGATTCCAAGGGAGCGACCTGGTACGAGAACGAGGTGCCGGAAGCCTTCCGTGAAAAGGTAGCGGAACTACGGCACGAGTTGGTCGAGGCGGCGGTCGAGCATGACGAGGAGCTGCTCCACAAGTACCTCGACGGCGGAGAGATCACTGATGACGAGCTGAGACGGGCGATTCGCGGTGCCACGATTCGTGGCGAGCTGATTCCCGTGTTCTGCGGTGCAGCGTTCAAGAACAAGGGTGTGCAGCGGCTACTCGATGGAATCATCGACTATTTGCCGAGTCCGGTGGACGTCCCGGCGATCGAAGGGCACTTGCCGCATCACGACGAGACGTTCGTGCAACGCCACGCCGATGACGATCAGCCCTTCAGCGCCCTTGCCTTCAAGATCGCCACCGATCCGTACGTCGGGAAACTCACGTTCTTCCGCGTGTACTCGGGCGTGCTGACGTCGGGTTCCTACGTCTACAACTCTACAAAGAATAGGAAGGAGCGTATTGGGCGCCTCCTCCAGATGCATGCCAACAAGCGCGAAGAGATCGAAGAGGTGCGCGCCGGCGACATCGCCGCCGCGATCGGTCTGAAAGACACGCGCACCGGCGACACGCTGTGTGACAAAGACCATCCGTTGATTCTCGAGGTCATGCGGTTTCCCGAACCGGTGATTTCGGTGGCCATCGAACCCAAGACGAAGGCGGATCAAGAGAAGCTGAGCGAAGCGCTGCAGAAACTGTCCGAAGAAGACCCCACGTTCCAAGTTCGCAGTGATCAGGAGACCGGACAGACCATCATTTCCGGGATGGGTGAGCTGCATCTCGAAGTCTTGGTGGTGCGCATGAAGCGGGAGTTCAAAGTAGATGCCAATATCGGCCGGCCGCAGGTGGCCTACCGCGAGACGGTACGCCGCCGCGTGGAAGCCGTTGAAGGAAAGTTCGTGCGGCAGTCGGGGGGACGGGGTCAGTACGGCCATGCCGTCATCAATCTCGAGCCCAACGAACCCGGTCGCGGATTCGTCTTTGAGGACAAAATTGTCGGGGGATCGATTCCACGGGAGTATATCGGATCGGTCGAGCAGGGAATCAAAGAGGCGCTCGAGAGCGGCGTGTTGGCGGGGTACCCGGTCGTGGACGTCAAGGTCGAGCTCGTCGATGGGAGTTCTCACGAGGTCGATTCGAGCGAGATGGCGTTCAAGATTGCCGGATCGATGGCGCTCAAGGCGGCGACGAAGAAGAGTGGGCCGATGCTGCTGGAGCCGGTGATGGATGTGGAAGTCGTCACGCCGTCGGAATACATGGGCGAAGTCGTGGGCGACCTCAACAGTCGCCGAGGTAAGATCGGTGGCATGATTCAGCGGAGCGATGCGCAGGTGATCGGCGCGAGCGTGCCGCTGGCGGACATGTTCGGTTATGCCACGGACCTGCGGTCTATCACGCAGGGCCGCGCGGCGTACTCCATGCAATTCTCTCATTACCGTGAGGTCCCGGCTTCGAAAGCCGAAGAAATCATCAGCAAGGTCAGGGGCTAGGAGACTCGACAATGGCGAAGGCAAAGTTTGAGCGGACGAAGCCGCATGTGAATGTGGGGACGATTGGGCATGTGGATCATGGGAAGACGACGTTGACGGCGGCGATTACGAAGGTGCAGGCGAAGCGGGGGTTATCGGATTTTGTGGCGTTTGATCAGATCGACAAGGCGCCGGAGGAGCGGGAGCGGGGGATCACGATTGCGACGGCGCATGTGGAGTATCAGACGGAGG